>CAZWGW010000495.1:0-5838 GCA_964633565.1 uncultured Planctomycetaceae bacterium | reverse complement strand
CCGCGCACCGAAGCGACACGCGTCACGTTTTCCAGGACCGACGACGCCGGCCCGCACACCGAGTCGCATACATCGGGCGGCACGGAGACCGAACCGGGGCAGATCGCGACGGGCAGCGACGTGCGCACGAAATGGGTGGAGTACGCACCGGTGGCGCGGCCGTGACGAGGTCGACGGAGAGACAGAGGGACAAAGCGATGGAGGGATGGGCGGCGGAGGGATCGAGAGTCTCCCCCATCGCCCTGTTCCTCTGTCTTTCCATCCCCCGGGCCTCCTTATTCTTAACCGATTCCGCGCGGGATTCTGACGCCTGCGGGAACAATGTCTGGCGGGATGACTGTACCTGACCGAGCGCCGATGGATGCGAAGGCCGCCTCCCCGCTGGACTGGGGTCGATGCCTTTCCGCGCATGAGGCGTGGTTGCGAAAGGTCATCCTGGCACGTACCGGCGAGCCACAGGCCGTGGACGAAGTGTTCCAGCAGGTGGCGCTCGCGGCCGTGGAACAGCGCGCACCGTTGTCGGACAGTGCCAAAGCGGCTCCGTGGCTGCACCGGCTGGCGGTCGTTTACTCGGCGCGGCATCGACGGAAGCTCGGCCGCGAACGTCGGGCGGTGCGAAACGTGGCGGAGCAGCAATCCCATCTGGGAAACGGATACGCGGCCGACGCGCTCGCGTGGCTGACGGCGCGGGAACGGCATGAGCAGACCCGCATCGCACTCGCCCGTCTGGCGGGGGCCGACGCGGAGATCCTGATGCTGAAGTACGGGGAACGCTGGAGCTACCGGGAGATCGCGGAGCGGCTGGGGA
Organism: uncultured Planctomycetaceae bacterium; assembly: GCA_964633565.1. GTDB lineage: Bacteria > Planctomycetota > Planctomycetia > Planctomycetales > Planctomycetaceae > CAZWGW01. Next base: position 5,030 of record CAZWGW010000495.1, on the reverse strand, counting down.
TTACGGAGAAAGCCGTGGACGCGCGGCTGATGCGCGCGCGGGACCGGATGCGGCGCGAGCTGTTCACACTGGGGATCACGGGGGAAGACGTATGACGGGACACAATGACGCGAATGAAATCGAGATGCACGGGCTTCTCGAACAACTCGTCGCCAGTGAACTGGACGAAGCCGATCGGGCCCGCGTGATCGACTGGCTTGATGCCGACCCCGGCCGCTGGCGGTTGTGCGGGCTGGCGTTTCTCGAGGCGCAGACGTGGTCGGAGACGCTGGGGGCGTGGATGTCCGAAGAGCGGACGCAGGTTGCGCTGACCGCGCCGCAGATTTCAGACCGTTCCGCTCGGCCGCGTCGAGGTCTTACCGTCGCACGCACGACGGCATTGGTCACGGCCGTATTCGTCGCATTCACGGCCGGAGTGATCACTCGCGGGATGTGGACGAGTCCGGGAACAAATCATGACTCGTCAACTGCGGTCTCCGAGGACAACGATGCGTCCGTACCGGTCGCCGAGCGGGTCGAATCGTCGTCGGATGCGGGACCGCTGATGGCAACGGTCGCGCTGCCGCCCGGCGCCACCGGCGTTCCGGCTGCGGAAATGCGGTTTCCCGTCGTCAAGGGGGACTCTCCCCCTCAACACGACGGTTCAAATCTCCCGCAACTGCCGGACTACGTGCGGCAGCAATGGGAGCGGAGGGGATACAAGTTCGACGCCCAGCGGCGCTATCTGCTGGCCCGCCTCCCCGACGGCGAACAGGTCGCGGTGCCGATTGAACGGCTGCTCGTCAAATACGTTGGAAACAAGGTCTATTGATCAGGAGTCACAAGTATGAAGCCGGTCTTGAAGTTCACGATCCACGGCTGGTGCGTGTGTGCGTTGTTGTCGCAGATCACGACGGCGCAGGAGGCGGCGCCTGAGGCAGCACAGGAAACAGCAGCGCAACAACCGGACGGAGCCGTCCTCGAACTCACGGTCGAACCGGATGGGCGCTTTTTGGCGGAATCGGGACTCCTGCGACTGGCGCCGGTCACGTATGGCAACCCGTTCGGGGTCGACGTGGCGGCGGTGGACGATGTCCTCCGATCGCAACTCGATATTTCGGAGGAGACCGGCATTGTGATCACAGCGGTGGCCGACGACAGCGAGGCGGCAAGGGCCGGCCTCAAACCGCACGATATCGTGCTGAAGATCAATGACCAGTCCATCGCCGGCCCCGACAACTTCAATGCCGCCATCGCCGCGGAGCAGGGCAAGGCCGTGACAATTCAGGGACTCCGCCGGGGACAGCCGTTGGCGATTGAGGCCACGCTGCCGAAGACTCCTCAATATGAACTGGCGTTCGTGGACCAGTTGTTGACCGCCACAGCGGAGTCTGCCTTAACGCAACATTACCGGATCGGCGTCACACTCGCGGAAGCCGATGACACGCTGCGCAGCCAGTTGCGGCTGGCGTCCGGCGAAGGGCTGGTGGTCACGGAAGTCATCAGCGACGGCCCTGCCGCGCAGGCGGGCATTAAACCGCACGACGTGTTGACCAAGCTTGATGGCAGGCGGCTCTCGACCGTCGACAACATCAACGCCCAGATCCAGGAAATTGGCGAGCAACAGGCGCCGCTGGACTTCATCCGCGCGGGCGAAGAACGAACCTGTGACGTGACGCCGCGGCTCAGCCAGGACGAATCCCCCCTCTCGGGGGTCTGGTTTTGGGACCTGTCGAATGGAAAATCCGCGAGTTCGCTGCTGCTGTCGTCCGTCGGCGAGAAGCGGAGTACGGATGCCGCAATTCGATGGCTCATGGCGGCGCAGGGGGCCGACGCGGGCGCCACTGAGTCGCCGGGCAAAACCGACATCGCAGGGCAGATTGAAGAACTGAAGCGGAAGCTGGCCGACATTACGCAGTCACTGGACGCGCTGAGCGCCGCATTGCAGCCGCCGCCATCAGCGGAGAAACCGGCGGACGAGCCGCAATCGGAGGAACCGAAACCGGAGTGACGTGCCGGAACAGGAACTGCCGTTCGCGGAGCGACGCGGACGCTCAAAGCGTCCGGGTCGCTGGCGTTCAGCGGCGCACTACGCCAGCACGTCTGCGATCACGTTTCCCGCCACGTCCGTCAGCCGGAAGTCGCGACCGGCATAGCGGTAGGTCAGCCGGGTGTGATCGATCCCCAGGATGTGCAGGATCGTGGCGTGGTAGTCGTGTACGTGGACCGGGTTTTCGGCCGGCAGGATGCCGTAGTCATCCGTCGTACCATAGGCCAATCCGCCCTTGATCGGTCCCCCGGCGAGCAGGCAGGAGAACGCCTTGTGCCAGTGGTTGCGACCCGGCCCCGGGTCCCACGGGGTGCGGCCGAACTCGGTGCAGATCGCGACGAGCGTGTCGTCCCACAGGCCGCGCTGCTTGAGGTCTGTCAATAACGCGGCCAGCGCCTGGTCGACCCGCAGCGCCTTCGGGCGGTGGGCCTGCATGTCGCCGTGGGCGTCCCAGTTGTCGCTGGCGCCGGTATCGATCAGTTCGACGGTCCGCACGCCCTGCTCGGCCAGCCTCCGGGCGATGAAGCACTGCCAGGCGAATGAGCGGTTGTCGCCGGGAGCCAGGCCGTAGAGGTCGAGCGTCGCCTGCGTCTCGTCACGGAGGTCGAAGATCGCCGGGGCGACGCGCATCATGCCCCGCGCGGTGTGAAACGACTGGATCCGGGCGGTGAGGTTGGGGTCGCCGGGGCGCGCGGCGGCATGGGCGGCGTTGACATCCTGCAGCATCCGCGATTCAAGTTCGGCGAGGGTGGCGGACGGGGCGGGGGACTCCAGGTACTGGATCGGCTTTTCCCCCGGCATGAGCCGCATCCCCTGATGCTCGGGGGGGAGGAAGTTCGAATCCCAGACCTGCGAGCCGGCGTATGGGAGGTGTTCGCAGAGCACAACATAGGAGGGGAGATTTGGATTGAGTGACCCCAGTCCATAGCTGAGCCAGGCCCCGATGCTCGGGAGCGGCACGGTCGCCGAACCGGTGTGCATTGCCAGCACGGACTGGAAGTGCTCGAGGATGTCGGTCTGCATCGTGCGGATGACGCACAGGTCGTCGGCCAGGTTCCCGAGGTACGGAAACAGTTCGCTGACCATCAGGCCCGACTCACCGCGCGGCGTGAACTGGAAGGGGGAGCCGAGCAGCGGCTGCGTCGTGACGTCGCGGAGGCTCTCACCGGCAACGGTCTTGCCGTGGTCGGCCTTGAGCTGCGGCTTGAAATCGAAGGTGTCGACATGGGAAAAGCCGCCGGTCAGGAAGACGAAGATCAGCCTGTTCGCGCGGGCCGGATGATGCCCCGGCTGCGGCGCAAGTGCACGGCCGCCGAAGACCTTGGCCGCGAGCGCCAATTGCTGCGTCAGTCCGGCGCCGATTGCGCCTGCGGTCGACCGCTGCAGAAATGTGCGACGCGAGCAGCAGCCAGGTTGTCGTGAGATTTGAGAATCTGACATTCCTGTCACCATCCAGCTTTGAATTCGCTCAACTCTGCGTCCTCCGCGACCTCTGCGGTGCAAATGAATCACCGCAGAGGTCGCGGAGGACGCAGAGGTTGACAGGCTGTTTTCAGTCACATTGTCGTTGACTCGAATCCGGCCGACACTCAATCAACATAGAAGAATTCATTGGAACCCAGCAGCAGTCGCGAGTAGCTGGTCCATGCCGCGTGCTCACGCTCGTCAGCCGGTACAACTGTCGCGCCGAGTTCCCGTTCGAACTGCTCCAGGTATGCCTGCCCCGTCGTCAACTCCTCGGCGGTTGCAGGTCGCGCGAAACACCAGCGATGAGCCACACCGATCCGCGACTCAATCGTTGAGGCCGTTTTCATGATGCGGTCGGCGAGTGCTCCCGCGATCTCCTGCACTTCCGCGCTGTTCATCAGGTACAGCGCTTGCGGTGGCACCGTCGAAACGCTTCGCCGCCCCGTGCTGGAGTTGGTGTCCGGCTGATCGAACAAGCCGAGGAACGGGTGCTTCTGCAGCCGCTGGGTCATGAGGTACACGCTCCGGTGCCGGGAGGGATAGACGTCGCGGAACTGGTTGTGCTGCGTCCAGTGCCAGTCCTGCGGCGGTGGGAAGGGATGCGCGCCGGGGCGCTCGCGATCGAGCAGTCCGCTGACGACGAGCATGGCATCGCGGATCGGCTCCGCTTCCAGCCGGACGCGGTCATGCCGCCAATAATACGCGTTGCCCGTGTCGATCGCCGCACTGGCCGGATCATCGATTGAGGCCAGTTGCCATGTGCGCGACGTGAGGATCAACCGGTGCAGCGCCTTGACGCTCCAACCGCTCTCGACGAAAGACGCGGCGAGGTAATCGAGCAATTCCGGATGAGTCGGCGGCGCGCCACGGACGCCGAAGTTCGAGGGCGTATCCACCAGGCCGCGGCCGAAGTGGTGCTGCCAGATGCGATTGACCATGCCGCGCGCCGTGAGAGGGTGCCGCGGGTCGGTCAGCCATTCGGCAAACTGCAGCCGGCCGCTTTGACCAGGGGGGATGGTGAGCGGCATCTCGCCCGTAAGAAACGCGATCGCGCCGCGCGGCACGACGTCACCGGACTGGGCGGGGTCGCCCCGACGCTGGATGGCGACATCGTGCGGCGAACCGTCCCGAACCGCGTATGCACCAGGGAGGTCGGGGGGCAGTCCCGAGCGCTGCCGCACAAACTCCTCGTTCTTCAGCCGATCCAGTTCCTGTTGCAAGGCCGACTTCTGATCCTCGGCGCAGGTCGTCAGACGCTGTTCGACGGCGGCGATCTGCGAGCCAATGTCCGCCAGTTGCTGCTGGAATGCGGCCAGTCGCGGCGCAGCGTCCCCGTCGGGGACAAGCGGCACGAAGTACAGGCGGTGCGTCTTCTTCGAGTGGAATTCCTCGCCGCCGGCCCAGGGGAACTGCGTGCTGTCGAAAATGCCGTAGAGTGCGTAGTAGTCACGCGTCGTGACAGGGTCAAATTTGTGATCGTGACAGCGGGCGCACTTGAGCGACAACCCGAGGAACGCCTGCCCGACGGTGTCGA
>CAZWGW010000494.1:0-5843 GCA_964633565.1 uncultured Planctomycetaceae bacterium | reverse complement strand
TCTGGACCGTTGGAGGCACGGTGTGTGGACTCAATGGTCGTCGCATTTTACACGTGACTTCCGGCCACTTCTTTGAATGGTACCGGCGAATCGACAACGACGAAGACGTTTCACCACGTGCCCGTCGAATCGCTCGGCTCCTGTTGAACCATCAGTTCGGGTCCGACGAGTGCCAGACGCTCATTCACGACGAAGCTGAGGAGTCGACACTTGCCGCGGCGCTGATGATCCCACCTTTGCTCGGCCTGTTGTGGGGAACACTTCTCGGCGCAATCGTTGGCGCACTGATCCCGTTGGACAGCGAAATCAACCTGACGGGCCTTGCTCTCGACCAGGACCCCGGTGTTCCTGCCAGTACCGGCGCGTTGCTGGGAGTAATTTCCACGTCTGTCCTGCTCTCATGTGTCGGTAGCGTTGCAATGACATGGATCGTTCCGATTCCGCGACGCCTGGCAAGGCGCACTCGACTCAAGTGGCGTTTGCTGATGTTGATTTCACCGCTGTTGTTTTTCCCGGCTGTGGGATATGCCCTCTACCGGCTCGTGCTGGAACGATTCGGACGACAGCGTCCGGCAAGATGGGCCTGAGCGCCGACGTCACCGCTTCAGCGTGATATCCCCCCATTCCCGCCGCCACGTCGTCAGCCGAAGCTGCAAATTCTTCAGCACGACTGCGTGCGCCGCGTCATCGGCCAGATTGTGCAACTCCTCCGGATCATCCGCCACGTGAAACAGCTGCTCCCGCCCCACCTGCGGATACATGACGTACTTCCACTTCGCCGTCCGGATCATCCGCTGTGAGTCACGGAAGTGGGCGAACACCTCGTCGTAGATCTCCTCCCGTTCACCTGTCAGCACGGTTTTCAGGCTCCGTCCGTCCACGGTTTCCGGTACGTCGATCCCCGCCAGGTCGCATACCGTCGGAAACAGATCTCGCAGGTAGCACTGCGCATTCGTCCGACCCCCCGCCTCGATCCCCGGGCCGCACACAATGAGCGGCACGCCCACCGTATGCTCGTACATGTTCTGCTTGCCCCGCAGTCCGTGGCTGCCGATCGCCAGGCCGTGGTCGCTGGAATAGATGATCAGTGTGTTGGCCAGTTGCCCCGTCTGTTCAAGGGCGTCGATGATCCGCCCCACCTGTGCATCGAGGTGCGAGATCACCGCGTAGTACACGGCCAGTTCGCCGCGCGTCTCCTCCGGCGTCCGCGGCCAGTGGAACAGAAGTTCGTCCCGTCCCTTGAAATTGCCGTGGTCGAACGGATGCTCCGGCAGGAAGTTCGCCGGCAGCGGCATTTTCGCCGCGTCGTAACGCCCGTCGTAGCCCTGTGGCATGAGCAGCGGATCATGCGGCGCGGTGAAATTGACGTGCAGAAAGAACGGGCGGTCCCGCTGTTCGGCGAGAAACCTGATCGCCGCATCCGCGAACGCCTCGCTGATATTCGGCGTCAGGCCCACCCCGCGCTCGGGAAAGAGTGTCCGGTCATCCGTCTGAAGCACCCATCCGCGATAACCGGTGACTTCCATCCCCTTCCAGTCGACCGGATACGTCAGCGGCAGGTTCGCCCCTCCTGCGGCGAACAGTCCTTCGGCGCGAAGATAGCCGTGGTCGCTCGGCCGGCCGGGAGTGTGCCATTTCCCGGTGTAACACGTCTCGTAGCCCGCATCGCGCATGACCTCCGCCCAGTGCTTCACTCCCTCCGCCGGCGAGAACCCGAAATCCGGCTTGCCGTTCCGCAGTCCGTCCCGCCCCGTCATGATCTCCGCCCGGCTGGCGACGCAGATCGGAATGGCGGTGATGGCCCGCGTGAATGTCGTCCCTTCGCGCACGAGCCGGTCCAGGCTGGGCGTGTGGATCAGGTCGTTCCCGAGCGCATGGATCGTGTCGGGACGTTGATCGTCGGCGAGCAGAAACAGGACGTTCGGCCGGTCGGCCGGCTGAGCGGCACTGGTCAGCAGGTCGAGCGTCAACAGAACAAGGCACAGCCAGCGGGAACTCGGCAACATGTCGCACCTCGCCATGCAACAGGGGTCGGGTGTACAGAATTCACTCTTGCCGACTGGCTGCTTCCATTGCAACTCCGCGGTGTTCCGGCAAAAGTGAATTCTGTACACCCGACCCCGGCGTGGAAACCGTGATCCGCCGGGTTGATGGCCACCGCCAACCCACGATCAAACGTGGCACAAGATCATACTCCCCAACCGCGAGACGACCTCCTGTCGCAACTTTCGGCTGCGGCCCCCGCGCTCGAATCCACCGTCGACTGGCCGGGCGGGCAATTTCAATGGCTCGCCCGCGCTGGCGTCCTCGGCTGGGTCATTCCCCGCGCCTTCGGCGGCACGCAAGTTTCGCAGGAGGACCTGATCCGCGGCTACGACCACCTCGCCACGGCCTGCCTCACCACGACGTTCATCCTCACCCAGCGCAACGGCGCCTGCCAGCGCATCGCCGGCTCGGACCGTGAAGACCTCAAGGCCGAACTGCTGCCGCGCCTTGCCACCGGAGAACTGTTTGCAACGGTCGGTATCTCACACCTCACGACGTCGCGGCAGCACTTGAGGCAGCCCGCTGTTCAGGCGACGCTCGAAACGGATGCCGTCCTGCTCAACGGCACGGTCCCCTGGGTCACCGGTGCACCGCTGGCCGACTACGTCGTCACCGGCGGAACGTGCGATGACGGCCGTCAGCTCCTGATCGCGCTCCCGATGCAGCTCGACGGCATCACCGTCCATCCCCTTGCCCGGCTGCTGGCGTTGAGCGCTTCGCAGACGGCGTCGATCGATCTCCGCGACGTCCGGGTGCCGCGGCGCTTCGTCCTGGCCGGACCGGTCGAACAGGTCATGACCCGCGGCCTTGGCGGCGGCACCGGGTCGGTTGCGACTTCGGCACTCGCCGCCGGGCTGACCGAGCGATCCGTGCGACATCTGGAAACCGAAGCAGAACGCCGCCCGGAACTGGCCGAGATTGCCGGGCCGCTGCGGCGCGAGCTGGAGCGACTCCGCCACGACATACACGCAGCCGCGCGCGGCGAGTCGGCCGAAGCCAATCCAGCAGTATCCGCCTCGTCAATCCGCGGCCGCGCCAATTCGCGTGTGCTTCGCGCGACGCAGGCTGATCTGGCCGCTTCCAAAGGTGCGGGCTTTGTTGCCGGGCATCCCGCGGAGCGTGCGGTGCGCGAGGCGATGTTTTTCCTCGTCTGGTCGTGCCCGCAGCCGGTCGTTACGGCGGCATTGCGCGGGTTCGCGTGTCTGTCGGAGTCGTGACGCACCATGCCAGCGCTCGACGACGATCGCGAATTGACGACGCTTTGTCTGCTTGACGAGTTGCTGCACCGTGCGGCAATCCGCGCAGCGATCGACCCGCTCGCATCGCGCGTCCTCGCACAATTGGATGCGGACGCTTTGGCGCCGCTGGCGTGGGAGTCGATCCCGTTGGGCCTCTACGGTGACACGCTCCCCCGGTTCATCCGCTCCAGTTGGGTCTTTGTTTTGCGCGGAAACAGCGCGAGCGGTGCCGAACGGCATCCCAACAGTCACCAGCGCGTCATGTCGTATCGCGGTGTGGGGGACCTGCAGGTGTTTATCGACGGGGAGTGGAGGTCGCACGTCCTGGGCGACAATCCACAGGCGCCGGTCCGGTCGCGCTGGGCGTCGATTCCGCACGACACCTGGCATCAGGCAGTCGTCGCCGGCCCGCATTGGGTCGTGGTCTCCTTCCACACGGTCCCGGATCATGAGTTGATCGAAGAACGTCCTGATTCCATCGATATTGACGTCACTTATCGACGTCGATACGTCAATTGAAGCAATTTCGACCCGCCGACTGAGGAGCGACCATGAGCACGCGCCTGCGACACCTGGCGCTCCGCTGCCGCGACATGGAGCGCTCGCGCAGCTTTTACGAAGCGGCTTTCGACTTCGAGTTCGTCGGCTACCGGCCGAGCGGGCTGGGACTTGACCTCTCCGACGGCGTGAACAACATCACGCTCCTGCAGCAGCCGACCGATATGCAGCGGCCCGCGATTGCCGAAGGGGACGAATACATCCACTTCGGCGTCATCGTCGACGACCTGATCGACTGCTGGCACCGCTGCCGCGCGTGGGGCGCCGAGATCTCGAAGGGGGACGTCAAGGACCGCACGGCGATCGACCAGGATGAACCCCCGCGGCGGTCGTTCAAGGTGCTCGATCCGGACGGAAATGTGATCGACGTGACGGCCGATCGGGGGGAGTGGCGCGGGGTGACGGTGTGACCGGCGGGGGCGGACTGCGGAGAACGTCCTGCGTGCTCTCGAGGCGTGGTGGCCGCAGTCCGAACGCATCCACGCGCACAGTCCCGGGGCTACCCCGGCATCTCCAGTTCCACCAGCGGCCCGTGAGGCGCCGGCAACTCCTCGGCGACTGGTTCGTCACCCGGCAGTGCGGCGTCCGGCAGTCCGCCAAACAGCGTCACCCGCGCCGCCGCAACCAGCCCACGCAGCGTGTTGAACGTCTGATGTACCGCCGTCGGCTCGTACCCGCAGTGTACCATGCAGTCGCGGCACTGCGGATTGCCGCTCGCGCGGCCATAGCGTTTCCAATCGGTGCCGTTCATCAACTCGGCGAACGACGGCACGTACCCGTCCTGGATCAGGTAGCACGGCTTCTGCCAGCCGAACACGTTGTACGTCGGGTTCCCCCACGGCGTGCATTCGAGCTGCCAGTTCCCGCGCAGGAACTCCAGGAATAACGGCGACTGATTGAAGACCCAGTGGCGCTTCGCATTTCGCAGCATTCGCCGGAAGAGCTGCATCGTCTGCCGCCGGTGGAGGAAGTGCTCCTGGTCGGGCGCCTTCTCGTACTGGTAGCCGGGGGAGAGCATCATCCCTTCAACTCCCAGGTCCATCAGCGTGTCGAACATCTCCCGCATGCGGTCGGGATTCGCCGTGTTGAAGAGCGTCGTGTTCGTCGTCACGCGGAACCCCCGCGCGACGGCCGCCTTGATCGCGCTCACGGCCACGTCGTAGGTCCCCTCCCGGCAGACCGCGACGTCGTGCTCTTCGCGCGGTCCGTCAACGTGGATGGAGAACGACAGATACTTCGACGGCGTGAAGCGGTGCAGGTGCTTTTCCAGCAGCAGCGCATTGGTGCACAGATAGACGTACTTCTTCCGACTGACGATGCCCGCCACGATGTCATCAATTTGCGGATGCAGCAACGGTTCTCCACCGGGGATGGAGACGATCGGCGCGCCGCACTCGTCGACTGCACGGAAGCACTCTTCCGGCGAAAGGTTCTGTTTCAGGATTTCCGCCGGGTATTGAATCTTGCCGCAGCCCGCGCACGCGAGATTGCACCGGAACAGGGGCTCCAGCATCAGCACCAGCGGATACTGCTGATTGCCCCGCAGTTTCTGGCCCAGCACGTAACGGGCGACGGTCCACATCTGCGAAACGGGTACCCCCATCGGTCTCTCCGGGCGTCCAGTTGGTGAATCGAGCAGACTGCGCAGGATGCGTTGCGAACCGGCGGTCCGCGCGGGATATGCAGTTGATATCAATTCTGCCGCAGATTGTCTGCGCGGAGCGCCCATCGCTCACGAGGGGATCCTTGATCGGACCACGAATTACCGCCGCCGGTTGTCACACTGATGACACCGGTTTGTCAGCCGGCGACTCGACGATTACGATCTGTCGCATTGTGGCGGCACATCGCGCCGGGCGAATGCGCGCAAGGGTGGTGTGCGATGCGGGGCGTTTTAAACAGGAGGCTGGGGCATGAGCGCGGCATGGATGGCCTGGCGTGAACTGCCGTGGCTGTCGCGGACGCAGGCCCACGCGAGCCTGATTCAATTCTGCGACATCA
>CAZWGW010000493.1:0-5856 GCA_964633565.1 uncultured Planctomycetaceae bacterium | reverse complement strand
GCGGCCGCCGTTGTCATTCCCGTTGGCGCAGCAGGAACGCGCGAATTCCCGGCGTGCCAGTTCAAACGGATCCCAGCCTCGAGACGCCGTGCGAGGTACATGGAACGATGCGAACATCTGAGTGGTCTCCTGTTTCAATGCTTCCGAATGACCCGGCATCGCCGGTGTTTTCCCGGCGATGCGACGTTGCCTGCCACTGAGGCAGTTGACATTCTCCGGAGGCCAATCGAAAGCAACGAGCGTGCCAATTTGTCACGAACCGTTTGTTAGCCACTGGATAGAAATGTCGTAAAAAACATGAAATCAACATGTTACGACACGTATCCATTCGATTCGCCGCAGCGTTGTGTCGAACTGGTTGAACTGCATTCACGGTGCCATAATGGCCAATTCTGGTCCGCGAAGGCACGTTGGTGCGTATGCCAAAATGGCAATGTCCGCTTGAACCAGGATGACGATCAAGCCGCGCGCACTTCGTGGTGGTTGCCGTCGTACGAAAGCACCGTCGCCTCGTCGTCGACCACTGTCTCGATGTGAACGGGCCGGCCCCACAGGCGATGCAGGTTCGTGAGCGTGTCCTGGGCGTAGTCCTGTTTCAGCTCGATCCCCTGGTAGTCGTGCCGCAGGTACAGTTCGCCGCGGTTGCGGTAATTGCCGTCGGTGACGTGAATGAACGGCCGCCCGTGGTTGGTGAGGTTGAACAGGAGCTGCTGCTTGATCTGCTGAAATTCGCGCGAGGCGATCTCGTAGTTGCCCGACGCCTCGTTATAGGCGAACGTGAACAACTTGTGCTTGCGGCAGAAGTCCTCCGTGAGGAACGTGTCGATGAACGTCACGTCATTGTGTACGCGGCGTACTTCGAAGATTTTGTCTCGCCCCAGACCAAGCTGCCTGTCCCAGCGGTCGCGGGCCTCATCGTTGTCGCACTCTTCCCACTCGGCGCCGAACTGCCCCTTGTTCCAGCGGTCCTCGATGTCCTTGAACAGCTCGATCCCGATCTTGTAGGGGTTCAGCCGCCGGGGGCTCATGGCCATCGTGCCGGAGTGGTGGTCGGCATAGTCAATCACCTCCGCGTCGGTCAGGCCGTGGCGGGTCATGATCTTGGAGTGCCAGTACGAATTGTGATTGATGAGTCCGGCCGCCGCGTAACGATGCGACTCCGTGACCGAGATGTCGTAGACATCCTCCCGGCCGCGTGCCAGCGAAACCACTTCGTCCTGCCAGACCTCCTGCTTCATCCAATGCCGGTCGGAGAGATACGCGGTGAGCGCCTGCTGTTTGCGCTGCAGTCCGAACCCGATTTCTGCCGAAAACCGCGCAGCCGACGCTCCGGTGACATGGACGTGCCAGTAGCCGTCCGTCTGCCGCCGCCTGCGGCTGAGAACGCCGAAGTTGAGCAACAGCAACTGCACCTGGCCGGCGAGGGCGTCGCTGCGCGTGGAGAGGATCACCCCCTGGCGGCCGGCGTGACCGTCGCAGTCGAAGTAAGCCTGCAAGAACGCGCGCACGACTTTCGCGGGCGAGCGCAGGATGGCATTCGGAACGCGCTTCTGTCGCGCGCTGGGGCCGGTGGTCAGTCCGAGCGCTTCGACGAGGAAGTCCGAAACGGTCTCCGAATGCGCGAGGACTCGAATCCTTCCACCATCCTGCCGGACTCGCGGCGAAATCTCAAACAACTGCTCGACCAGCCCGGCGAACCTCTCCGCCTGCAGCGGATCTCCCGTGGTGAGGCCGAAGTGCCGCTTGACGCGGCTGATATGTCCGTCCCCGACCAGGTAGCCCAGGAGCGCGCCCAGCGACTCATCCAAACGGTCGGGGATGAGTACCTCCGCCCGCTTCCGCATGGCCATCGGCAGCGCGAGGTTTTCCTGCGATTCATAACATTCCAATGCCGCCCCTACAGCCGCGGCACTCCGCACTCGGCGTCCGGCCCGGTGACGCATGACCGTCCAGACCGAAACGCCAGCGCTTACCGCGACATCTTCCAGGCTCACGCGCTGTTTCGGCTGCCACGACAAGGCCACCTGATCCGCCGGCCACAAGCCCTGCCCGCCGGAAACCGCCAGGCGGTCCCCCGGCTGCAATTCATCCAGCCGTCGCCAGGTCGTCTCGTCGGCCAGCAGCACGCGGTGATTCGTCGATCCGCACAACTCCAGCCCGCGCCGCGTTGCGACGCGCACCGTCTCGTGGTCGCGAATGACGTGCTGATCGTACACGCGCTGCCGCGTCCGCCCGTCGGATACGCATTGGGCCTCGCCCGCCACAAGTTCCGCCATCGGGACCAGTCCGTGCTCCGTGTAGACGGGCGTATCCCCGGCCACGCATGCCCAGCCTTCGTTCATGATCTTCGTCTGCCCCTGCGGCGCGAAGTAGTACGCTTCGTCCCGGATGATCGCCAGCACGTCGTGCTGCCAGTCCTTCAGCGCCGCATGCTCCAGCAGGAACAGCAGCACGTCGCGCTGCGGTTCTTCCGGGAAAGAGCGGCTCGTCTCCCGCTCCTCTTCCTTCCGCCGGCGGTCCTCCTCCTGCTTCTCCAGCACGTCGGGCGGATTGATGAAGGCGTCCATGTACTCCTTCGCCCGAAACTTCCCGCGAGCTTCGGGGAGCTTCTGGCCCTGCTGTTCGCGCTCGCGCCGGCGCTGTTCCCTGTCCTCGGCGACGCGTTTGGGATCGAGCCGGCGGCGGATGTGCGGCGAGTGCGGGTCGATCAGGTCCTCGATCGACAGGCACGAGTCGATGAACTGCTCGACCGCCTCATATCCGTGCCGGTCGACGTAGCGGTTGATCCGCGACGCGTGGTTGGCCATCTGGTCCAGCATCCTGCGGTTGGTCGGCGCGAACCAGGCGTTGTTCTTGAAGAAATCGCAGTGCCCGTACACGTGCGCGATCACCAGCTTCTGGTCCGTAATGGCGTTGCTGGACAGCAGGTAGGCGTAGCACGGGTCGGTGTTGATCACCATTTCGTAGATCTTCTGCAGTCCATACGAGTAGCTCTTCATCAGCTCGTTGAACTCGGCCCCGAACCGCCAGTGCGGATACCGCACCGGGAACCCGCCGTACGCCGCGAACATGCTGAGCTCTTCGTAGTCGAGGACTTCGAAAATCGTCTCGAAGACGTCGAGACCGTAGCTCCGGGCAATGGCCTCCATCTCGTCCTGGATGGCCTTCAGCTCGGGGGGCAGGGTGCGGTGGTTCGTCGCGGGCATGGCACAGCGCGGGTCAGAGGATTCCGCGGGAATTATACGCACAGGCGCCGATCGCACGTGGCGTTTCCCCCGCGGCGGGCGGATTCTACGTCGATTCCGACGACGGGGTACAGGTCAGCCTGCGGCCGGCGTCAGTTCGACGAGCGCCTCGACGAGCCGGTCGACGTCGGCCGGGGTGTTGTACAGATGACATGACACCCGCAGGCAGAGCGTCCCCTGCCACTCGAAGACGGGGACCTCGATCTGGAACCGCTCCCACAGTGCCACCTGCAGCGGATGCGGCTGACCGGGCCACGCCTCGGACTTCGGCACACGTGGCAGAGTGATCGTCGCCATCGGGCCGTACCATTGCGGATCGTCGGGCACGATCGCTTCGCCACCGGTGACGCGCAGCATCTGCTCCCGCGCGTAGCGCGCCAAGGCGTGTGTGTGCGCGCGGAACTGCTCCAGTCCGACCGATTCGAGGAACCCGATCGCATCAGGGATCGACAGATATCCCGACGGGTCATAAGTACCGAACCAGTGAAACTCGTCCTTCCACGACGCGGGCCGGCCGGAGAGGCTCCGCCCCCAGCTCGTCACGACCGGCTGCAGCCCCGATTTGTGCCGGCCGCGGACGTACAGGAACCCGCTCCCCAGCGGGGCGCTCAGCCACTTGTGACAGCTCGCGGTGTAGTAGTCGCAACCGATCTCGCTCAATTGCAGTGGCACCATCGCCACCGCATGCGGCCCGTCGACGCAGACGGGGATGTTTCGTTCCCGCGCGCGGCGGCAGATCTCGGCGACTGGAAAAATGGCTGCCGTCTGTGACGTGACGTGGCTGACGACAATCAGCCGCGTTCGCAGCGTGACCCGCGCGAAGAGTGCATCCACCAGCTCTGACGTCGACTGCAGCGGCCGCGGCAGATGGGCCAGCACGGTCTTCGCTCCTGCGTCTGCACACGCCCGGCCCCAGATCCGTACGACCGCGCCATACTCGTGATCGGTCAGCAGGACTTCGTCATCCGGCTGCAGTTCGATACTGGCGGCGACGAGATTCATCCCCACGGTCGCGTTGGGCACGAAGATCAAATCATCGGCCCGGCAACCGACAAACCGGCCGAGACGGTCGGCGGCCGCGTCCAGCAGCGGTTCGAGCCGGCGGACGTAGAAGTCCATCGGCTCGGATTCGAGTTCGGCGAACCAGCGTTGCCGGGCGTCGCGCACTACGTCGGGCGTGGGACCGAATGAACCGTGATTGAGGTAGGCGACCCCCCTGCGCAGCGACCCGGCGCGGGGCCAGCGGGACCAGTCAAACGCGCTCAATTCGTCGAACATGTGGAAATTCAGGGGCGTGGTTCACGGTAGGTGCCCGGGATCCTGATTCTAGTGCACGCGGAAGTTTTCGGCCGCAACAACGACTGCCCCTTCGCAAATTCGTCGATACAGTCGACGGGCCCTGTGGCCGGCGAATGCCGGGTTTCCGTGCGTCTGCCTGTCGCGTAAGCTGTAGTATCGGCCTGACAGTTCCGGGAGACCGCATGGCGACCGACACGACGACGACCACCGAGATCGGCAGCTACTTCATCTCCAACTACCCGCCGTTTTCCCAGTGGACGCGGGAGCGGGTGGGGGAGATCCACGATGCACTCGGCCGCGAGCCGGACCGGTCGGTGCCGCTGGGGATGTACATCCACATCCCGTTCTGCCGCAAGCGGTGCAAGTTCTGCTACTTCCGCGTCTATACGCAGCAGAACGCCGACACGATCAAGCAGTATGTCGACACGCTCGACCGCGAAGTGCAGTTGCTGAGGGACCAGCCGGCGCTGGGGGGGCGGCGGCTGCAGTTCGTCTACTTTGGCGGGGGGACGCCGTCGTACCTCAGCGCGCGGCAACTGCAGATGCTCCGCGAGCGGCTGAGCCATTCCGTGTCGTGGGACCATGCCGAGGAAGTGACGTTCGAGTGCGAGCCGGGGACGCTCAGCCTCGAAAAGGTACAGACGCTGAAGGAGATCGGCATCACGCGCGTCTCACTGGGGGTCGAAAACTTCAACGATAGAATCCTGGAGGAGAACGGGCGGGCGCACCTGTCGGCGGAGATCTTCCGCGCGTACGAGTGGCTGCAGCAGGTCGGCTTTCCGCAGATCAATATCGACCTGATTGCCGGGATGGTCGGCGAGACGGACGAGAACTGGGCGAAGTGCGTCGAAAAAGTGAAAGAGCTGTCGCCGCAGAACATCACCATCTACCAGATGGAACTGCCGTTCAACACGCTCATTTCCAAAGAAATGAAAGAGCAGGGGATTTCGTCTCCTGTCGCCAACTGGTCCACCAAGCGCCGCTGGGTGAGCGAGGCCATGGACACGCTGCTCGCCGCCGGATATCACGTCTCCAGCGGCAACGAGCTGGTGAAGAACCCCGACACCGACCGGTTTCTCTATCGCGACAATCTCTTCCGCGGCTCGGACATTCTGGCTTCCGGCGTCTCCTCGTTCGGCCATTTCCAGGGCGTGCACTATCAGAATCTCGATCAGCTCGAAGACTACCTGCGCTTCGGCGCCGAGCTCTTCTGCTCGGGGGTGACCTTCAAGTTCTTCTTCCCGTCGACGATCGGCAAAGGCGGGCGATGGTCCGAGATCGAGGGGCTCCGGTACGACGACGTGCGCGAGAC
>CAZWGW010000492.1:0-5861 GCA_964633565.1 uncultured Planctomycetaceae bacterium | reverse complement strand
GACCCGCTCCAGGACGGTCGGAAATCGCTCGGCGATCAACGGCCGATGTTCCGTTTCCTTGATGGCCACGACGTGCTGCGCCGCCTCGAAGTCCGCTAACGCCGCGTCCATCGGAAATCGCCGGTACTCTTCCGTGGAAATCCCGTGCTGCTTGAGCCGCACCTCCGTGTGCCGCGACATCGGGCCGGCGTTGTACGGATCGAGCGCCAGCCCCCGCGATTCGGCCCGCCACGCCAGTTTCTCCTGGGCCGCGTGCCAGTTGAAGTAAATCTCCGCAAACCGGCTGCGGTAATAGTTGCCCGTGCAAAGAAACAAGACCGTTTTCATCCTGTAATCCCTCCCTCAATGCAAACAAGCCCGGGAAACTCTTCCCGAGCTTGCTCAATCTCCAGTGGACAGGGCCGGGATTGAACCGGCGACACCAGGATTTTCAGTCCTGTGCTCTACCAACTGAGCTACCTGTCCGCGAATCGTGACGTGGTGCGAATATAGCGCACCCCACCGGGCGATGCAAGCGCGGCCGATGTGAATTGGACGCGCGTCGCATGCGTGCCGATAATGCCCGGTCATGCCCCCGCCCGCGCCATTTGTCAATCGCACGCTCGTCGGAATCCTCGCACTCGTCTGCTGCGGGGCGGCCATCGTGATTGCGTTGACGGCCCCCGATCTGGAGGCCCTCGGGGCGGCCTGCCTGCGCGTGGGACTGTTGCTCGGCGCGTTGTGGCTGGCGCTGCCGACGAAATCGCGCCCGGCCGCGTGGGCCAATGTGTCGCCGTGGGCCGTCGTGGCCATCGTCGTGGCGCTGTTGTTCGTGCGACAGATGCGGGTGTTCATCCCGCTGCTGCTGGTGGTCGGCGTGCTGGCGTTCTTTCTCAGACCGCGGCCGAAGAAACGGCCGACGCAGGGGGAGAGGTAAGGCGCCACTGACGGCGAAACGGTCACAGCCGTGAATCGCAGACGCTGCGTCATCTGGTCCGCAGCCCGTCTCGCGCTATCGCGATGCGCGCGATAAGGCATCCGCGGCTGCATTTCGGGTATTCGAGTTCTGGAGAAACCCGGCGACACTCAGCGGGCAGCGCCGGAAGGGGCGAGGGCCGTCGGCGAGATCGGCTGCGGCTGGCGCTGCTGCGCGTCGGCGTAGACCTGCGAGAGCACATCGAGCAGTTCGCCGTCGCGGCCGGGAAGCACCCCCTCCATCCGGGGGACGATCTGCTCGACCCAGCCGGGCTGGCGGGTCATCGCTTCGTCCATCATGCGGAGAAACAGCGTCACTTCCTCGAAATTGCGGTCGGCCATCCTGAAGCTCATCGGCGAGATCAGCCGGGCCACCGCTTCGACGGCGTGCGACGGAAACAGGACGAACACGTCGGCGCTGTGCGTCACGTAGTTGCGGCCCGCGGCATCGCGCGTGAATTCGACCTGCAGCGACATGAGGCCGATCGAATGAATCGGCTTGGCGAGCAGCGGACTCTTGAACTGCCCCTCGCACATCACGATGTGCCTGTCGGCACTGCGGTAGAGCACGTTCACGACCCCCCGGGTGCCGTCGCTCAGGTCGGTTTCGTATTCCCAGGGTCCGGTCTGCCGCATCTGCATGTCCGAAATGCCCATCGCCCGCCAGATGCTGACGGCCACGTCGGGACGTGTGGTGAAGTAGGAATAGACGCGGGAGTCAACTTCGCAGCGGATCTTCGGCAGGCGGCGGAAGAGCGTCGGCGATTCGAGCACCGGGCGGATGCGTTCGCGGACGGCAGGGGTGAACTCGGAAAAGGGGATGCGACTGACCGCGGCCTGCATCTCGTCGCGCGAGGAGTTCCCCTTGTCGAGGAGGTCGACCCGCATCCGCGCGGCCGCGGCGGGAGGCACCGACTGGTCCTGCGCGGCCGGGGGCGTGCGGGGGACGGTCACCGGCATGGGGAAGAACGACTCGGGACCGGCCGTTGCCGCCGGGCGGTCCTGAGCGCGCACGGCGACGGTGCTGAGGACGAAGAGGACCGCGAGAGCGTGGTGCACCATGCCCACCCGGCGCACAGCGCGCGTGATGTTCGCCCTCATCCGGTTCCCCCCAATCATGCCGACCGCCCCGCGGACGTGCGGCCCGCTGAGCCGCCGCTGGACGGCGCACCGGGTCGCGAGAGTCATCCACCCTCGTGGAATAATCGGCAAAGTCCCCACCCCGGCACGATTCGAAATGTGCGGTTGCCGGGGACGGCGACGACGCCCCCCCTGCTGCGGCCAGGCCGCCGCAGCCCGGTCGACGAAACGTCGTCGCGGAACGGGCGTTGGGACAGGTGGTCGAAGAGGTCGGCGAATTCTGCCGGGACGGCAGAGCCCCCTGGCGACAATCGTTCCCCGTCATGCCGGCACAACCGGTGCGCTCCAAGTTTCTGTCCCCCACGTCAGGGTCCGCAGGGTTTGACAGCGATTTATGCCCGAAGCAGAGCTCCGGGTGAAACGTCCGGTCCCGGCGTCCGGTCCCGACGTTCACTTAGGGGAAGCCTTCCGCAGTTCGTGCCTCGGAAGGGGAACTGGACCATCACCCCGTGTGACGTAGACTTGCGCGGAGCCAGCGCACTGCGCCTCCGACACCTCCGCACGTCACGTCCTGATGGCCAATTCGTGCAGACCCCTAATTGCAGAAGCGGAACATGTCTGGCAATCTGTCATCGATCCTGTTGTTTCGGCTGGGCAGCCTGCTTGACCATCTGGGCCGCTGGTGGAACAGCGCCTCCGCGTATGACTTCGGGACGCTGGCGCTGGCCGTGATTGTCTGCGTCTGGTTCCTGTCGCGGTATTACAGCGACTGAGCCGGCTGGCGCAGGCGGTCGAGCACGATGTCGATGATCCGCGGATCCAGACCGACCGGAGGCGAGAGGACGAACGCCACGCCGGGGTATTCGCGCGACAGGTCGCGCCGCAGCTCCTCGAGGTCTCGCGTGACGTGCACACCAGGCGACAGAAAATACGGGAACAGCCGGACCAGTTCCGCCCCGCGTGCGATGCAGCGCCCCGCCCCCTGCGCGACCGTGGGCTCGGCCAGCTCGAGATAGGCGATCTCCACCACGGCGTCGGGCAGTCGGGCGGCGACGGCGCGGGCCAGTTGCACGAGATCGGCATTGGCCTCCGGCCGGCGACTGCCGTGGGCGATCAGCAGCACCCCTTCGGCGGCCGCCCCCGCGGCGGGCTGGCGTTCCTGGCGATTCGGTCTACACTCGGGATGCTTGGACATGTCTCGGAATCTGGCCAGTGAGCCGACGCGTCCGGCAATGCCGCGCGGCGCCTTTCCTGATTGTGGTCCCACGGTGTCCTTCGACGATCTCGATCCGCACCCCGCTCATCCCACATCAACTCCCCGATTCCCAGCCGTGAGCGAAAACCTGCCGGAACGCGTCGGGCCGTATCGGATCGAACGCAAGATCGGCGCGGGGGGGATGGGGACGGTCTACTTCGGACGGCACGCCGAGTCCGGACAGGAGGCCGCGGTGAAAGTGCTGCCTCCGTCAATGGCGCGGGAACCGGGGTTTGTCGCGCGGTTCACGCGTGAGATCGACGCCCTGCGCAAGCTGGAAAGCACGCACATCGTGCGGCTGTTTGAGAGCGGCGTCGACGACGAAACGTACTTCTACGCGATGGAGTACGTCCCGGGCGAAACGCTGACCGAACTGCTGCGGCGGGAGAAACGGCTCCCCTGGCGGCAGGTGATCGAATACGGCGTGCAGATCTGCAAGGCGCTCAAGGCCGCCCACAACGCGGGGATCATCCATCGGGACCTGAAACCCTCGAACCTGCTGATCGACGCGGCAGGCGCGATCAAGCTGACGGACTTCGGCGTGGCGCAGGTCTTTGCCGGGGGCAAGCTCACGATGACCGGAGGGGTGATCGGCACGGCCGAATACATGTCCCCCGAACAGGCGCAGGGACTGCGGGCCAACAAGCGAAGCGACATCTATGCGCTCGGCGCGGTGCTGTACGTGATGCTCACCGGCCGCCCGCCGTTCACGGGGCAGACGGCGCTCGACATCGCGCAGAAGCACCGCTTCAACCAGTTCGACAGCCCGCGGCGGATCGTCCCGGACATCCCGCACTGGCTCGACGAAGTCGTCTGCAAGTGCCTCGAAAAAAAGCCCGAAGACCGCTATCCCGACGCCTACGTCCTGTCGCTGCGGCTGCAGGAAGTCCCCAGAAAAGTCGACCTCGTGCAGGGGAGCGGCACGCATGATTTCGAGGATGCCGACGCCACGGCGGAGACCATTGCCGGCACGGCGGGGGCCGCGCAGCAGGGGCAGGAGGTGGGGGGGACGCTGATGCGCGACCTGATGAAGGCGCACGTCGAGCAGGCCCATGCCCATTCCCCGATTTACAGCTTTTTCGACAACGTGTGGGTGCTCATCGGCCTGCTGCTGCTGCTGGTCCTGGGGGGCGTGCTGTGGCACCAGTCGCGGCAACTGACGCCCGAGGAATTGTTCGCGCGCGGCGAGGAACTCATGCAGCGGAACCCCGGACCCGCCTGGGACGAAGCCCGCGCGAAGTACTTCAAACCGCTGGTGGAACTCGACGGCGGGGAGTGGTCTTCGCGCGTGGCGCCCTACATCGACCGGATCGACGCCTCTGAGGTCGAACGGCGGCTCATGGGGAACGGTCTCCGCCGCAACCCGACCCGGCCGGAGTCCGAGATTGAGCGCTTTCTGCAGCAGGCGCTGGAGGAGCGGGACCGGGGCGACGCCGCCGCCGCCGAGCAGACGCTCGTGTCGCTCGCGGCCCTGCTGGGAGACGACCCCGCGCAGGACTACTGGCGCCGCGTGACGCAACAGTTCCTGCGGGAGCTGCGCGAGCGGCCGGAACAAGACAACAACGACGGCGAGCCGTACGCCCTGTTGACAGCGGCGCTGGCCCGTGCCGCCGAACTGGAGAAGCAGGGGGAGTTGGAACAGGCCCGCAACGTGTGGAACAGCATCGTCAGGCTGTATGATGCCGATCCCGGTGCGGCCGAGCACGTCGCCGCAGCACGCCGGAAGCTCGCCGAGGGGACAACGAACGAAACCCGAATGACGAATCCCGAATGACGAAAGAACGACGAACCTCGAATGAACAATGGACGAACGATGGTGCGCAGCGCTGAAACTGGCACAACCCGTCACACGCAGGCGGCTGCGCCAGCGGGACTTCGCCATTCGGATTTCGTCATTGCTTCGTCATTCCGAATTCGACACTCACTGAGGACACCGCATGCCCGCTCCGCTCGACCTCAAGCGCTACGTCCGCAGCATCCGCGACTTCCCCAAGCCGGGCATCCTGTTCCGCGACATCACGCCGCTGCTCTCCGCACCGGACGCGTTTCGCGCGGCCGTGCAGCACCTGGCTGATCATTTCCGCGGCCACGGGGTCAACGCGGTGGCCGCGGCCGAAGCGCGCGGCTTCATCTTTGCCGCGCCGCTGGCGCTGGAACTGAACTGCAGCTTCATACCGGTCCGCAAGCCGGGCAAGCTGCCGTTCGACACGCAGGCGTTCCACTACGAACTGGAATACGGCACCGACACACTGGAGATGCACACCGACGCGGTCAGGTCGGGAGACCGGGTGCTCCTCGTGGACGACCTGCTGGCGACGGGAGGGACGATGCAGGCGTGCGTCAGGCTGGCGGAGCAGAGCGGGGCCGTGGTGGTGGGGTGCGCGTTCGTGATCGAGCTGACGTTTCTTGGCGGACGCGCCAGGCTGACGCCGCACGAGTCGTTCAGCCTGATCCAGTATGACGGCGAGACGTAAGCCCACACAATTCTGGGGCGTGGAGACTCACTTCGACGTCAACGGCAGGTCGATCACATTCTCGCCCGCCGTCACCTCTTTCTCCAGGGTCGTATTCC
>CAZWGW010000491.1:0-5869 GCA_964633565.1 uncultured Planctomycetaceae bacterium | reverse complement strand
CCGGCCAATCTGCTCCATCACGACGCGGTCATCGGCAACCTGCAGGCGGATCGAGACCGGTTTGCCGCCTCCAGTTTTCTCGTCCGGAGTCCAACGCAGTTTCCAGGCGCGAAGGTTGTCCTCCTCCGGAATGATCTCTGCCCCTTCGGGAAGCGGTTCGACCGGTTTGAGCCGCAGGGGATTGGCGGGGAGGTCCAGGTCCTCTCCGAGCAGGGTCAGTTCCAGCGTTTCCCCCTCAGTCGCCTGCACTTTCCACGGCGCGTCGTCCCGCCACGCCACGCCATTGACTCTGGACAGGATCGGCGGCTGATTCACCTCCGCCACCCGTAAGGCGAGCGTCACCTCGGCACCAACTTCGGAATCGTCGCGGACTTTGAGCGGCACCCGCACCACGTCGCCTCCCCCGTGGTCTTCTCCGGGTGTCCAGACCAGCTTCCAGCTTCGATCACTGCCTTCTACGGGAAGAATCCGTGCGTCGGGGGGCAACGGCTGCGCGGGAAGCAACCTCAATGGATTGGCGGGCAAGTCGTCGTCGGTCGCCGCAATCAGCACTTCCACCCTTTCGCCCTCAGTCGCCTCCACGGCCGCCACGGCGCCCGGCGCGGCGCCGTTAATCGTGAGGATGCGCGGCGACTTGTTGACTTCGTCGATTTGCAATTCCAATGTCGTCTCGGCTGCCTCGACTCCCGATTCCAGAGGCTTGATCAGCACCTTGACCGCAACCCGCGCGCCGGCATGTCCGTCCTCCTCGCGCGGCTCCCAGCGCACGACGCCGGTGACCGGATCGATCCGCATCCCCTGCGGTGCGTCGGGCGCCAGTGCGAACGCAATCTTCCCCTTGAGTTCCACCTGATTTGTGAGTGACACGAGCAATGAAAACGGCTCCTGTTCCCGGACAATCTGGACCGGGATGGCATCAATCAGGGGCACGATTGCGGGTGGCGGAGGGCGGCCGTCGGTGACCGCCATTCCACCGTCCGACGGCGTCTGTTCCGCGACCGACTTCGTGTCGACGGCGCTGGCATCGTGTGCTTGGCCGACCGCCGTGCCGGCCGATGCCGCTGGCGTCGTCATTTCAATCATCTCACCGGCGGCCGGCGCCGTTGTGTCCGTTGCCGCAGACGATGCTCCCGACGTTCTGCGGGGAGTGGTGTTCTCCGACTGTGTCCGGTTGTTGTTGGCCAGCCGTTCGCCGCCCGCGCCTTGGCCCGTGTCACCGATGGAAAGCAGGTATCCTGCGCTGGCGCCACCGATCGCGATCGCGCTCCACGCCAGCCACGGTGCCCAACCGCGAGACCGCTTCGGTCGGACGCCCGCCACCACGCGCAGATTCGTCTTTTCCCGCCCGGCGGCCGTATCGACCCCCGTGGCGGAGAGCGCCTGGGCCCTGCTTCCCGGTGTTCTCGGGCCACTTACCGACGAACCGACCAGCAACGTCGCGGATTCCGGATCGGTGCGCACGTCCGCTGCAGCGCCCGTCGTGCGCATGCCCTGCGCTGCCGTGCTCAGGCTCGGGAGGTCGCAGCCCGGGACGAACTCGTCGAGTTCCGCCGCCAGGTCGGCCGCCGACTGGTAGCGTTCGTTCGGGTCCTTTGCGAGCGTCCGTTCAATCACGGCCGCCAGTCGCTTCGGAACGTCGGACCGCTCCTTGCGGATCGACGGCGGCGCCTCCAGCACATGCCCACGCATCTTCGCCGTGGCACTTTTGTGCTGCGGAGTGTCGAAGGGGGCGTGCCCCGTCAGCAGGAAATACAGCGTACAGCCCAAGCTGTAAATGTCGCCGCGCGGGTCCACCTCGTGACTGTTGTTCCACTGTTCGGGGGACATATAGTCGTAGGTGCCGAACGGCCCGGAGTCGGCATGTGTCAGCGGCGCCTCCCCGCCGACTTCCCCCTCCTGCTGCAACAACGCCAGCCCCAGATCCAGCAACTTGACCATACCGTCACGCGGCAACATCAGGTTGGTCGGCTTGATGTCGCGATGCACGATCCCCCGATCGTGAGCGTGCGACAGACCAATCGCCGACTGCCGCATGATCTCGGATGCGTCCGCGATCGACAGTTTCCCCACGCGGCGGCACAGTTCCGCAAGGTCGATTCCGTCGATGTACTCCATCACCAGGTAGCGTCGGCCGTTGGCGATCCCGGCATCCGTGGCCGCCACGATGTTGGGATGGTTGAGCTGTCCGACGGCCAGCATCTCGCGGGCAAAACGTGCGTCCATGTGCGGTCCGACCGCCAGGTCAGTCCGCAGCCACTTGATCACGACCAGCCGATCGAGGTGGACATGACGCGCCTTGTAGATCTCCCCCATTCCCCCGCCGCCAAGGAACTCGAGGAACTCGTACTGCGGCAGCGCGGACGGAAACCGAGGCGCGGCCGTTTCAGCGCAGGATTCGCTCGACGAAGATCCACTCATGACAAACTGATCCACTTCATCCCGTGGACGCCGCGCCGCCGGGGCCCTGACTCGGATTGTCACAGATCGCTTGTCCCAAATCCAGCCGCCCGTTCATGTTTCCGGGATTTCATCAATCGGATTCAAGGGCAGTCGCATCACGCGGGACGCGGAGGTGCGTGTTTGCCTCGCCCCATGAAACATACCGAACGCTCTGCGGTTCTCGATTGCACAACCGCAGTCACCGCAAGGGGATAGAACCGTGGCAATTCGCGGTTCTGACAAGATCCCCCGATTTCCCGGAGATTACCTGCCGCTTGGGCTCCTTCTTGACCATCCCTGCGGGAGGTCGAATGAACGGCAAATCCGGTCGACGTGCGCCACTGGCATTCCCCGCCACATCCGGTGCGCGTAACAGAACCCGTCGTCGTCCGCTTCAATTGTCAAACCTGCCCTCCACGCAATCCGGGGAATAATCCGATGTACACGGCACGCAACTCAAGGTTGGAACGAGTCACGAGTTCACACGGCGGTGAGACCATGCGGAGTGTGCGCATCCTGATGCTGACGGCCAGCCTCGTGGCAGTGCATGGAATCTGCCTCGCTGATCCTCCGGTGCGCCCGGATGCGTGGTATCGCCAGCGTCTCGTCGGGAGTTGGAAAGGAAACAACTTCGGCGAGCAGACATTGACCAATCGTGCCGACGGCACGGCGCGACTCGACGTCGTCCTCAACCGGCTGGCCGCGCTGCGGTATGGCCGAAACCTGCAACTGGAACTCACCTGGACGGTTGAGAAGGGCATCGTCCGGCATAAAGTGACTGGTGGGTCGCCTCCCGAAAAGGTCGCGCGACTGATCAACGATTTCGGTGACAGCCTGCAGTATCGAATCGTGGACGTCCGGGAGTCACAACTACTGTTGTCCGACCTCGATGATGATCAGTCCCGCAAGCAGTGGAACGCCGTCCCGCAGATCGCCAGCAACCCATAATTCCCACACAACCCTCGAGGGCGCTTCAACACCCGCCGGTCTGAACGGCGGGTGTTTCCATTGAGTTACTGCGCAGGGGACGGGTTCGGGACGCCTGCAGGCATTGAACGGTCGGAGAAATCCGCAGATCCACGGCCTCGGTCGCAATCGCTGTTCTTGCCACGATCGGAGCGTGCCGGCGCTGACGACTGGCAGGCCAGCAGGCGCCGCAGAGTCTCGCCGGACGGCCGATGTCGCCGATTCTCAACATTCGGCAATTCCATTCGGCAACACGGCTGAACGTGAGCTACGGTTGGGACAGCATGGCCGGAATCTGATTCCGGACGCCGGCGCGTGACTCGCGCACCCGCGTCGAGTCGGGGCCCGGAGTTCACGGTTTGCTGCGCGGGCACGCGGAGAACTCCTGCGTGTCAGCCGGCGGACTTCGATCAACACATCACGGCGCATTTCGACGAACGATCCGATCAGGAGCAACTGCACCGATGGCTGTCACCCCCGCACTCCCCCGAGGACGACGGATTGAGTCGTCCAAGGAAGAATTCGAGCAACTGAAACGGCTGATCCACGGCAAACTCGTCGACAAACTCGACCTGTCGCGGCTCGGCGACCTGGAGGGGGACACCCTTCGCCGCGAGATCCGCCTTGTCGTCGAACATCTGTGCGACACGGAAAACCCGCTGCTGAACCGCTCCGAGCGCGAGCGACTGATTGAGGAAGTGCTCGACGAAACGTTCGGATTCGGTCCCCTCGAGATCCTGATGAAGGAAGAAGGGGTGGCCGACATCATGATCAACGGCCCCAAGAACGTGTTTGTCGAAAAGAAGGGGCGCATCGTCCGCTCCGACGTCACGTTCCGCGACAACGAGCACCTGCTGCAGATCCTCGATCGGATCGTGTCCCGGGTCGGCCGCCGCGTCGACGAAACGTCTCCCATGGTCGACGCCCGCCTGCCGGACGGTTCCCGTCTCAACGCCATCATTCCCCCGCTGGCGCTCGACGGTCCATCGCTCACGATTCGTAAATTCGGTTCACGTCCGCTGACTCTCGAGGATCTGCTCCGCTTCGGCGCGTTCACGCCCGAAATGGTGATGCTGCTCGAAGGGGCCATCAAGGCCCGGCTGAACATCATCATCAGCGGCGGCACCGGCTCCGGTAAGACGACCCTGTTGAATACGCTCTCCAGCTTCATTCCCAACGATCAGCGCATGATCACGATCGAGGACGCAGCCGAACTGCAGTTGCAGCAGGAGCACGTGCTGCGGCTGGAGACGCGGCCGGCCAACATCGAAGGCAAGGGGCAGATCACCGCAACCGACCTCGTCAAGAACGCCCTGCGTATGCGGCCCGACCGGATCATCATCGGCGAATGCCGTGGTCCGGAAAGCCTCGACATGCTGCAGGCCATGAATACCGGTCACGAGGGATCGATGACCACGGTGCACGCCAATAACCCGCGTGACGCCGTGTCCCGTATCGAAACGATGGTGACCATGGGAGGAGCGGAACTGCCGCTGAAGGCCATCCGCCAGCAGCTTTCCTCCGCAGTCGACCTGATCATACAGGCCAGCCGTCTGCAGGGCGGCCCCCGCAAGGTCACGCATATCACGGAAGTCCTCAACATGGAGCAGGAGACCATCATCATGCAGGACGTTTTCCTGTTCCGCCAGGACGGCATCGATGAGGACGGGCGGGCGTTCGGGCACTTCGAATCGACGGGCGTGCGTCCGTCGTTCATGCATCGGCTCGAGTCGGCCGGCGTGCGGTTGCCCGCCAACCTGTTTGCCGCCCGGCCCCTGGGCCACTGAATCGGCCGGATTCCATCGTCACTTCTGCCGCCGGGCAAACGTCCGGCGGACGTTTCCAGACCAGTCAATCGACAGACCCGGGTGGCGCGTGCTGCCCGGGCATGACCCAGAACAGTTCGTCGCCGGCACAACCGCGCGGGGCCGTACGCGCGGGCCTCCTGCGCGAACTGGACAATCCGCAGCGCGTCGAACACGAATCGCCGATCGCTGCGACGTTGAACTACAGGTGTTTCAACCATGAACCCGACTGTCATCTCCATCGCGGCCTTCCTGGGCATCACGGGGCTGGTGGCCGCACTCATGCTGCTGTTCCGGGGCAAGGACGCGAACCAGATCGAGGATCGCCTCGACGTCCTCTCCGGCAAGAAGGCCGCCGTCAAGGACAAGGAACAGCAGAAGGTCACCAAGGAAGCCCTGATGAAGGAGGGGTTGGAGGGGCTGTCGGGGATCGCCAACCGCCTTTTCGAGCGCTTCGACAACCTGCGCCTGCTGTTCGTGCAGGCCGACACCAAGCTCAAGCCGGAGTCCTTCTTTCTGCTGTCCGCCGGATTCGGCGTGCTACGCGCATTGCCTCGGTCTTGGTTGCTTTCGCGGCGGCCGCCGGCGGTCGGCTCGCCGGCTTCGCCGCCTCGAACCTGCTCACCCTCAACGCCAATGCCGTGGCCCTCGTCTACGGC
>CAZWGW010000490.1:0-5879 GCA_964633565.1 uncultured Planctomycetaceae bacterium | reverse complement strand
CCATGCCAGCGATTGCCTGCTCCGCTTTCGCGAGGTTTTCCTTGAACTGTGAGTTGTCCGGGTTCTCTTCCGCCTGCCGCTGCCTCCGAGCGTAGTCCTGGAATTTCGACCATTCCCCGCGCAGTGCACCGATCGGTCCGGCATTCCGCTCCTTGTTCAGTTGGGCCACCGCAAGCGCCTGCTGGTACTGCGGGGTCTTGTCGTTCTCCTGCAGTTCGATGTGCCGCGCGAGCGCCTCGGCGGTGTACGTCCCCACGTCGACGCCGTCGATCGTGAGCGTGAAGCGTCCGGCAGGGAGATTGTGGATCTCCAGGGCCTCACGCCCCAGACGGTGGCCGAGATGCGTCAATTCGGCCCCCAGCTTTGCCTCTTCCGGAACGACCCACGGCAACGACTCGGCCTGCCAGGTGAATTCCATTCCGTCCTCGATAAACTTGAGGTCGGTGAGCTTCCCGCCCGTCGCCCGCACGACCGGCTCTCCTTTCGGCCCCGGAGTGATGCGGATATTCGACACCTGCCGCGGCAGCCCGAGGTCGGTGATCATGGCGACCGCCATCACAACCTGCCCCGGCGCATCCGGGTGGACGGCGTCCCTGATGAGCGTGAATCCGGGCTCGGTCTTGCGCTTCTCGAGCGTGATGTTGTTCAGCGGCCCCCACATGTCGACGAAACCGAAGCCCTGCTCCACGGCCATTTCCCGCAGCCATGTGCCGTAGTAGGTGAGCACGGAGTTGTAGAGGGCCGTCGATTCAGCATCTCCCGGCCGCGGGCCAACACGCTTCGCGCGAGCGTCGAACATTGTGGGCGTCATGGGGATCGGCGTGGCGCCGATCTCCTGGATTTTTACCAGCACCTCCATCATGTCGTTGCGGTACGTATCGAAGATCCCCTGGTTGAACGGCTGGTAAGAGCCGTCGTTCATTCCGAGCAGGATCGTGACGTACTTCGGTTGGTACGCCGCCACGTCCTTGTCGAACCGCTGCAGGGCGTCCCAGGCCCTCGCCCCGCCGACTCCGGCGTTGTGCAGCTTGAGCCGGATTTGCGGCATCCGCGTGTAGAAATAGTCCTCGACGTACTGGGTATAGAGCCGCTGGTGCGTAATGCTGTCCCCCAGAAAGACGATCGAGTCGCCATCCTTGAGTTCCAGTCTGGCGAGCGGGGCCTTGAGGTCGTCGCTCAGGCCCGGCCGCGACACGGCCAGCAGGGTGATGATGACGAGTGCAAATCGGGCAATCCGAGGCATGAGCGACTCCGGGGGCGGGACCTGGAACTGTGGCGCGATCAACAGCCACTGCGCGTGATCTTACCGGGGTCGCCGCCCGCATCGCAACGTGCCGGGGAGTGTGGCCATTTCACCAGCCAGAAATGCTCTTTCGCCGAACTGCCACGTACAGCATAATCCCGCCCCCCTTGAAGCACTGTCCTCGAGCACGCCATGCCGTTTGACGTTGTCACACTTCCCGCCGTGGTCGCTGGCTCCCCATCCGTACCGGCTGCACTGCGGCCGAAGGCCCATCTCATCGGCATCTGCGGTTCCGGCATGCGGGCACTCGCCGAGGCGATGCTGGACATGGGATGGCAGGTGACCGGGTCGGACGTGGCTCCTGCAGAGTCGGCGCGGCAGGCTCTCGAGCAACGCGGCGTCGTGGTGGTTGCCGGGCATCGGACCAGCGGGCTGCCGCAGGACGCAACGCTCGTCGTCTACAGTCCGGCCGTGCCGGAGTTAAACCCGGAACGCTTGGAGGCGACGCGCCGCGGCGTCCCGCAGTGGACCTACACGCAGATGCTCGGCCGGCTGATGCAGGGGCGCGTCGGCGTCGGCGTCGCGGGCACACATGGCAAGAGCACGACCACCGCGCTGCTGGGGACGATCCTCACCCAGGCGGGACTCTCGCCGTCCGTCGTCTGCGGCGCGGAGTTGATTGCCACGCAGACCAGCGGCTGGGCCGGCGCGGGGGACCTGTTCGTGGCCGAGAGTTGCGAGTACCGACGGAACTTCCTGGACCTGAACCCCCGGCACGCAATCCTGCTCGACATCGAACCGGACCATTTCGACTGCTTTCCCGACCCCGACGCCGCCGTTGAGGCATACCGTCAGTTCTGCTCCCGCCTGCCGGCGGACGGATTGCTGCTCTGCCGTGCGGGGCGCGACGCCGTCACGCGCGCCGTGCAGGGCTGCCGCGCTCGTGTGCGGACCTTTGCCGTCGAGGCGCACGCCGACTGGTCCGCGCGGCACGTGCGGATGCAGCGGCAGCGGGCCTCATTCGGCATCCACCGGGAGGGCGCGCCGTGGGCCAGGTTCGAATTGCACGTTTCCGGGCGGCACAACGTGGCCAACGCCCTCGCCGCCGCCGCCATGGCCAGCGAACTGGGTGCGGAACCGGAGGTGATCCGCGAAGCGATCTGCACGTTTCGCGGGCTGAGGCGGCGGTGCGAGTACCTCGGGGCCTGGCGGGGAGTCGACCTGATTGACGACTACGCGCATCACCCCACGGCCGTAGCTGCCACGCTGGCAATGGCCCGCGCGCAGTTTGGCCGACGACGGCTGTGGTGCGCGTTCCAGCCCCATCAGGTCTCCCGGACGCAGGCGCTCATGGCGGAATTTGCCGACAGTCTGCAGGCAGCGGACCGCGTCCTCGTCGCGCCGGTGTACGCGGCCCGAGAACCGCTGGCCGATCTGGCACGGGAATCGTCGCGGGATCTGGCCCGGCGGATTGAGGACGGGGGCACTCCCGCCCGTCCGGTGGCCTCGCTTGACCACCTTGTGCCGACATTGGAGACTGAGGCCCGCCCAGGCGACGTGCTGGTGCTGATGGGCGCGGGGGACATTGAACGTATCCGCCATGAGTTCACTCGACGAATTCAGCGATATCACGCGTCGTGACGTGCCGCTGGCGCCGTACACCTGGCTCAAGATCGGCGGCCCCGCCCAGTTGCTGATCGAACCGCGGAGCGTCGAGGAACTGCAGGCGGTCGTCCGTCGCTGCTACGAGCAGCAGATGCCCTTACGGATGCTGGGCGGCGGCTCAAACCTCCTGGTCCCGGACACCGGCGTGAGCGGCGCGGTGATCCGGATTGCGGGAGAGCCATTTACCCGGGTCTCGATTGAGGGTCAGCGGGTGCGGGCCGGGGGCGGGGCGCTCCTGTCGCACGTCATTTCGGCCTCTGTCGCGGCGGGGCTCGCGGGACTGGAGACGCTGGTGGGCATCCCCGGCACCGTTGGCGGCGCGCTGCACGGAAACGCCGGGACACGGCACGGCGATGTCGGCCAGTTCCTGAGTGCGGTGACGGTCATTACCGCTACCGGTGAAAAGTTCGTACGGACGGAGGACGAACTGACGTTCGCCTACCGCCAGAGCAGTATCAACGAACTGGCCATCGTCGAGGCGCTGTTCTCGTTGACCCCGGAGGACCCGGATGAGGTCGCCCGCCGGCTGCGGAAACTGTGGATCATGAAGAAGGCAACGCAGCCGCTGTCGTTCCAGTCCGCGGGCTGTATCTTCAAGAACCCGCGCGGGCTGAGCGCCGGTGCGCTCATCGAACAGGCCGGACTCAAGGGGACGCGCGTCGGCCAGTGCGAAGTCAGCGACCGGCATGCGAATTTCATCGTCACGCACGAGAATGCGACGGCGGCCGATCTGCTCAAGCTGGTCGACCTGATCCGCACCAAGGTCGCGGAGGCCCACGGCGTCGACCTGGAGCTTGAAATCCAGGTTTGGTGACGCGTGCTCGTCGCTCGTAGTGCCCCGCTTCAGCGGGGCGCAATGGGAAGTCAGATCGGCCGGACGCGCATCGGCCGCATAAATGCGTTCACGACGAGCCTTTCCGGCGAAAACGAATTTTTGAAACGTGTTCCTGACCGGCACTTTTGGCGGATTGTCCCGGTGTGGCGGCCGGATCTGGCGTACGCTTTTGACTGGGGATTGGAGCGTGTTTCGGCCGGAAACGTTGTGGGTTACCGGAACTGAGACGATCTCAACTCGACTTGATGCGGGCGGACGGTTCTGAGAAATTCCAATCCCGCGCTCAATTCACGCCGAGCCTGTTTCAACATGGATGTGTCCCAGGGATGCGTTCCGCGCATTGCCTGGTCTGGAGTGTTTCGCCCGTGTGGCCTTTGCGTACCGCCCAGCGGTTCATCATTGTCGCCGGTTGCCTTGGCACCGCGTATACCCAACTGACTCTGTCCGCCGCCGCGATTGACTACACGCGGCACCTCGGGGGCGGGGGCCTGCACGTCGGCATCTGGAATGCGCTGCCGACGGGAATGCTGTTCATGCAGTTCCTGGCGGCGCTTGCCGCCAATCACCTGCGCTATCGCCGCCGGTTGTGGATGACGCTGTCGATTGTCCAGCGGCTGGTGTACGTGCCGGTGATGTGCGGACCGTGGTTGTTTCCGAACGTCCCGGACCACGTCTGGATGTGGGCTTATCTCTCCTGCCTGGCGCTGGAACAGGGGCTGCTGCATTTCTGCACGCCGCTGTGGCTTTCGTGGATGGGGGACTACCTCCCGCACCGGGGCCTCAACGAATACTGGGGCGTCAGGCAGCTCTGGATGCAGTGGACAGCCGCCGCCGCCCTGGGCGCCGCCGCCGTGCTCCTGTACGGGGCCGGGCTGGACGTGCGCGTCGGTTTTCCCCTGCTCGTGCTGTTCGGTTCGGTGCTGGGCGTGACGGACATACTCCTGTTCCGCCGCGTCGATGAACCCCCCGTCACGCCGGCGCCGCACCCGGATCTCAAGCGCGTACTGTTCGCGCCGTTTCAGCATCCGGGCTTCCGGTCGTTCATCGGCTTCATGTGCTTCTGGCACTTTGCGGCGATGATCGGAGCCTCGTTCATCAGCCTGTTCCTGCTGAAGCACGTCGGCATGAGCCTGTTCCAGGTGCTGCTCCTGTGGTCGGGGAGCTGGGTCGGCGGTGCGATGTTCTCGCGGCGGCTCGGATTATGGGCCGAGCGGTTCGGCAACAAGCCCGTGCTCGTGATCTGCACTGCATTCAAGTCGGTCCTGATGGTCTCTCTGCTGGTGGTGCCGAGGGAACCGACCGTCGCCTTCTGGATGCTGCTCCCCGTGTTCATGTTCGACGCCCTGTTGAACACCGGCTTTGCCATCTGCACGAACGGCTTCCTGCTCAAGAACTCGCCGGCCGAGAACCGGACGATGTTTATTGCGTCCGGCACAGCGCTGGCCGGCCTCGTCGGTGGAGTAACCTCCATCACCGCGGGCGCCGCGCTGTCGGCCATGGGCGACTGGCAGGTGCTGCTCGGCACGTACGCTTTCAACGGCTTTCACCTGCTGTTCACCATCAGCATCCTGCTGCGGCTCGTGGCGGCCGTGCACGTCTCGCGGATCCAGGAGCCGCATGTGTACGAGACGCTGCAGGTGGTGACGTCGCTGATCGGCGTCACACCGCTGCGCGTCATGCGCTATCCGATCGGCCTGTATCGCTCGATTTCGGCGCGCATCGAGCCAGCGCGGGTGAAATCGCGCAAGATCCTTCCGCAGGAACGGCCCGCGGCAGCCGTTTCGCAGGAAGTGCCCGTCGGCGCGGAGTGACGGCGGCGTGCCGCGCATTGTAACTCGCAGCGATCAGAACGCCCGCACCACGAATCCACCGGGCAGCCGGCGCACGGCCCGCTTCATCTCCAGCACGGTCAGCGTCGCCAGCACGCGGGACGGATCGAGCGCCGCCGATTTCAGCACCTGATCGGTGTGCTGCGGTTCGTGAGTGACGAGGTTCAGCACCGCCTTTTCCTGGTCACTGAGCGACAATTCGCGCGGCACGTGCACGACCTCTCCGGCCGACTTGCGGACCGGCTGCATCAGCGGGCCGAGCGCATCGAGGACGTCGTCCGGACCGCGCACGAGCGCCACGCCGTCC
>CAZWGW010000489.1:0-5888 GCA_964633565.1 uncultured Planctomycetaceae bacterium | reverse complement strand
CGCTGACGGCGACGTACGACGGCCTGATTGATGATCTCAACATCGGGAACCCCGTGCTTCTCGCGGACGGCACTGTGACGTTGCGGGTGGTCGAAAAATTGCCCGACCGCGTCGGCTGCGTGGTCGAGCAGGGAGGGACGGTCCGCAGCCGTCAGGGGATCAACCTCCCGGGCGCAAAGCTCCGCGTTCCCTGTCTGACCGACAAAGACCGTGTCGATCTGCAATGGGCCGTTGCACAGGGGTTGGATTTTGTCGGCCTGAGTTTTGTGCGCTGTGCGGCCGACATTCGCGAACTGTGGCAACTCATCGAGTCGCAGGCATCGTCGTCACAGGCCCCCTCGATCGTGGCCAAGATCGAAAAGCCCGAGGCGGTCGAAGACCTGGAGAACATCGTTGCCGAAGCCGACGTCGTCATGGTCGCGCGCGGCGACCTGGGAGTGGAGGTGGACATCGTTCGCGTGCCGGCGATCCAGAAGCAGATCATCCGCACCTGCAACCGCCGCGGCGTCCCCGTCATCACCGCCACGCAGATGCTCGACAGCATGCAGCACCACCGCCTGCCGACGCGGGCCGAGGCCAGCGACGTCGCCAACGCCGTGCTCGACGGTACCGACGCCGTCATGCTCTCGGGCGAGACCGCCGTCGGCGAGTACCCGCTGGACTCCGTGACCATGATGAGCCGCATCACGCTGGAGGCCGAACGGCTGGTGCAGTCCCGCAAGGACGTGGTCTTCGAACTGACCTCGCGCAGCAATGTGGCCCCCACGACGCGGGCCATCACCCTGGGCGCGATCCATGCCGCCGAGCAGTTGAATGCGGACCTGATTGTCGCACCGACTCGCAGCGGGAGGTCGGCGATGGCGCTCTCGGAACTGCGCTGCCCGGTGCCGATCGTGGCGCTGACGGACAACCCCCAGACGGCCCGCCGGTTGAGCCTGGCGTGGGGGGTGCGGCCGGTTGTCAGCGATGTCTGCCGCGCCGCCCTTCACGAGCAGATGGATTTCGCGCTGGGATGGGGCCGCCGCCATTCCGTGCTCGCGGCCGGCGACCACGTCGTGATGGTCGGCACGACGGACTGGAATCGCAAGGGAAAGGACGTCTTGCTGATTCGGCAGGTCGACTGAACGAGAGGAGCTTCAATTGATGGACGTCACGCAGTCGCAGATTGTGCACGAGTTCGCGCAGGGGAGCCCGATCATCTCCTGCCGGTTCGACCCGGCCGGCCGATATGTGTTTGCCGGCTCGCAGGACTTCAGCGTGTGGCGCTGGGAGATCGCCACGGCTGCCAAGACGCAATTGCCGGGCATCGGGAGCTGGGTCCGCGGCCTGGCATTTTCCAAAGATGGGAGCACGCTCCTCACAGGGGGCTACGATGGCCGGCTGATCTGGTGGCCGGTCGCCGATGCCGAGCCGAAGCCATTACGGGAAGTCGCGGCTCATCAGGGCTGGATCAGGGCCGTCGCCGTCAGCCCCGACGGCGCGCTTGTCGCCACGGTCGGTAACGACCGGCGTGTGAAGCTCTGGTCGCAGGCGACCGGCGAACTGGTGCGCGAGATGACGGGGCACGAACGGCACATCTACAACGTTGCGTTTCATCCCGGCGGCGCGCGGCTGGTGACGGGCGACCTGATGGGGGTGCTCATCGACTGGGATGTGGCCACGGGCAACCAGGTGCGAACGTTCAAAGCCGAGTCGCTGCACAAGTACGACACCGGCTTCCTGGCTGACATCGGCGGCTTCATGGGGCTGACGTTCTCGAGCGACGGGAACCACCTTGCCGGCTGCGGCATTACGAACGTAACCAACGCGTTCGCCTGCGTCGGCAATCCGTCGCTTGTCGTCTTCGACTGGGAGTCCGGCACGCCGCAGATCGAACACCTTTCAAAGGGACCGGTGCAAGGGGTCGCCTGGGGCCTGGCACTGCATCCCGAGGGATTCCGGATCGCGGCTTCGGGAGGACCGGGGGGCGGTATGCTGTTGTTCTGGAAACCGGAAGACAAGGAGGACTTCTTCCGTCTCGCCCTGCCCAACACGGCCCGCGATCTCGACCTCAGCAGCGACCACGTCCACGTGGCGACGGCCCATCACGACGGGAAGCTGCGCATCATCCGGCTCGGCGCGCCCGCCTGAACCGCCGGCTTTCTCGCGATGCTTACTGTGATGCGTCGACAACGCATCCGCCGATGAAAAAGAGGATGAAACCGCCCACCGCGATAGCCAACGGCTTCCATGACCGCTGTGGGTTCATCACGATCATCGCGACGTAGAAGAAGCAACCAAAGAATAGAGCGGCTATGCCAGCACCGGCGCTCATCCGAAATGCCACGGCGACAAATACGACATGTGCAATGAAATACGTCAGAACGCCCAACATCATCAATGCGAATCCGACCTGTTCCATGTTGACTTCCGTGGTTGAACGGGCTGCGACCATACGACTGCTGGTCGTACAGATCAGCCGATCGCCATCTCCGGCTCCTCGCGTGTGATGAACTCCAGCACCGCCGGCTTCCCCTCGCCCAGCGCCTGCAGTCCGGAACGGATCGCCGGAATGATCTCATCCGGCTGCTCGATCCGCTGGGAGTGTGCGCCAAGGCCTCGCGCGACCTCGCTGTAATTGCCGGAGAGGTACTTCGTGCCGAACAGTTCGCTGGAGCGCGGTATGTGTTTTTCGTAATTCCCCATCGCCGAGTTGTTGAGCAGGAGCGTCAGGATCGGGATCTCTTCGCGGACCGCAGTCTCCACATCCATGCCGACCATGCCGAACGCGGCATCCCCCAGGATGTGCGCGATCAGCTTGTCGGGCGCCGCCAGCTTCGCACCCATTGCGGCGCCGAGTGAGAAACCAAGCTGCGTGGAGTGTCCCCAACCAATGTAGCCGCGCGGCGTCATGGCCTCGTAGATCGGCAGGAGCTGGTCTCGCGGATTTCCCGAATCATGCGTGACGATCGACTGCGCCGGGTCGATCGTCTGCAGAAAGTCGCCGATCACGCGGTACGGATTGAGCGGGACTTCGTTCGACACCAGTTTGGGCCGCCATCGGGAGCGCCAGCGATCTTTCGCTGCGGCCAGTTCCCGCTCCACGGCCGTGCGTCGTTCCGGCAGCAGGTCTCCCCTCTGCCGGATCAGTTCGTCGCACAGTTGCCGGAGCACGAGCCGGGCGTCGCCGAGCAGCGCGACTTCTGCGACGTGGTCCTTGTTGACGTCGCGCGCATCGAGGGTGAGATGTACGAACCGCTTGCCGGAAGG
Source organism: uncultured Planctomycetaceae bacterium (assembly GCA_964633565.1). GTDB lineage: Bacteria > Planctomycetota > Planctomycetia > Planctomycetales > Planctomycetaceae > CAZWGW01. The sequence goes on along the minus strand of CAZWGW010000489.1, from coordinate 2,639 downwards.
GATTTTCGGCGAGAAGATCCCCTTCGTGAGGCTGGTGCCGACACCCAGGATCACGTCGCATGTCTGCAGCCACTGCCGCGCCATGTCGGTGGTGGCGTAGGCGGCCGTCCCCAGCGACAGCGGGTGTCGCTCATTGAAGCTGCTTTTCCCGAGCATTGTCGTCATCACCGGCGCGCCGAGTCGTTCGGCAAACTCGGTCAGTTCGGCCGACGCCCCAGCGTAGAGCACCCCCTGTCCGGCCTGGATCATGGGCCTCTCGGCCTGGAGCAGCAGCCGGACCGCATCGCGCACAGCGTCCGGATCGGCGGCAGACCGCAGGCGCTGTGGCGGCGTGTACTCCAGCGGTCCCTCCAGTTCTTCGACCGCCACGTCGACGGGGACTTCCAGCATGACCGGACCCGGCCGGCCGGAGCGCAGCAGCGTATAAGCGCGACGCATTCGCTGGGGGATCGCGCGGGCCGATGGGATCTGGTCTGCCCATTTGGTAATCGGTGCGTAGCTGCGAACGGCGTCAAACGTCGGCGGCACGCCGACCAGCTCGCGGCCGGGATGACCGGGGAGAAACAACAGCGGGCTGGAATCGCTGCGGGCCTGTGCGATGCCGGCAAAAGCGTTCTCCGCGCCGGCCGCCTGCTGCACGGTGACGACGCCGAACTTCTCGCCGCAGCACGTGCGGGAAAAGCCGTCGGCCATGTTCTCGGCGACCCGTTCCTGCCGGGCGACGATGGGGCGGATACCGGCGGCGGCCAAGGCATCGAGAATGGGCGTGTAGGGGAAACAGAAGACCTGGTCCACCCCCTCGGCCTTCAAGATCCCGGCGATGGCCTGTGCGCCCTGCATCAATACCCCCGCGTGCCTGGATGAGTCATGCACTCGCAATCGTGGACTGCGTGTCCGCGATGTGGGGGAGCATATCGGCAATCGCGCGACGGGTCACGCGCAACGGGCGGGCGCATGCGTTCGAACGCGCCCCCCTCGGTACACGGGCCGTCGTCAATCGGTCAGCAGATTGCGGATCAACATGATGGCCGCCGGCCCCACGAGCACGACGAAGATGCCCGGGAAGATGAAGAGCACCAGCGGAAAGATCATTTTCACAGCGGTCTGCTGGGCCTTCTCTTCAGCCATTTGCGAGCGTTTGACGCGCATGCTGTCGGACTGGACGCGGAGCGCCTGGGCGATCGAGGCGCCGAAGCGGTCGGCCTGAATCAGAATGGCCACGAGGGCTTTCATGTCGTCGACGCCGGTGCGCACGCCGAGGTCGTGCAGCACTTCGCGCCGCTGGCGGCCCATCTGCAACTGGAGGTTGGCGAGGTTGAGCTCCTGGCAGACGTCCGGGGCAGCCTCGGCGAGTTCCTCCGCCACACGGCGCATGGCGGCGTCGAGTCCCAGTCCGGCCTCAACACACACGACGAGCAGGTCGAGGGCGTCCGGCAGCGACAGGAAAATGCGGTCCATCCGCTGCTTGCGGAGGATGCGGACGACGATTTCCGGGAAGTAATAGCCCACACCGCCGCCGATGATGACCGACGCCATGCCGCCGTAATTGAAGCCGTACTTGATCATGCCGAAACCGCCGCCCGACAGCAGCCCGATGCCGAAGCAGGTCATCTTGAGGGCAAGGTAAAACGTGGGTGCGTTCGGGGAATTGAACCCCGCGTTGGCCAGGCGCACCTTGAGTGCGCTCTGCTCCAGGTCCGTCTTGGGTTGCAGGGCCTTCGAGATCGCCGGAGCAGCGCGCTTCAGGACGCTGCTCACGGAGTTGGATTTGGGGGCCGCCGCCGCCCCCCCCCCCTGGGCGCGGCGGGTGGGGTCCTTGAGTTCGTCGAGCCGCTCGGAGGCGCGGTTCTCCTTGCCGGTAAACATGCCGAGCAGCGCCCAGGCGGCAAACGTGATGCCGAGGAATACGGCGATAGGGACGATGAAAGTCATACCGGTTCTCCGTTGAGGCAGACGCCGCCCGCCGTCGGGGCAGTCGGCACCTGAGGCGCGATATCAGACCTTGATGGCGATGATTTTCTTGATGCAGACGGCCCCCAGGACCTGCAGCACGGCGGCAACGGCCACCATTTTCCGGCCGATCTCATCCGAGAACAGCAGCAAGACGTACTCGGCATTGAGGTGCCAGACGGCAAAAAACAGCGCGATGGGCAGGGCCATCAGCACGATCCCGCTGATGCGGCCTTCGCCCGTGAGGGCCTGGACCTGGCCCAGGATCTTGAACCGCTCGCGGACGATATGTCCGATCTTGTCGAGGATTTCCGCGAGGTCGCCGCCCGCCTGCCGCTGGATGGCCACGGCGGTGACGAAAAACTTGAAGTCCAGGTTCGGCACGCGCTTGTACATGTTCTTGAGCGACTGTTCGAGCGGAATACCGAGGTTCTGCTCCTCGTAGGCCATGTTGAATTCCTGTGCGATCGGGTCGGGCATTTCCTGCACCACGACGTGCAGGCCGGACGCGAGGCTGTGCCCCGAGCGCAATGCGCGAGCAATCAGTTCCATGGCGTCGGGGAGCTGCGAAGCGAATTTCTTGAAGCGGCGTTTGCGGCGCCAGAGGAGCCACATCAGCGGAAAGGAGGCAAAGAACAGGGCGGAGACGGGGTACAGGGGCAGCGGCGAATGTGCCATGAATGACACAC
>CAZWGW010000488.1:0-5889 GCA_964633565.1 uncultured Planctomycetaceae bacterium | reverse complement strand
CAACTCGAGCCGCAGTTCAATCTGCCGCAGCCGCAATTGCTCCTGCAGTAACGACAACGACCGGCGAATCACTTCGTTGATGGCCAGCGGTTCGCGCGTGATATGCGCGGCACGTCCGAAGGTGCGCAAGTGCGAAATGATCTCGGTCGCCTTCTGCACCTGCTGCATCGTGCTCCGCAATTCGCGCAGGACCGCGTCCGCGTCGCCGACGCCATACTCGGTCATATCGATGGCGTTGCCGACAAAGAGTCCGATATTGTTCAGTGGATTGTTGAGTTCGTGGGCGACACCCGTCGTCAGTTCGCCGAGCGTGGCGAGCTTGGCCGCCTGCACGAGTTGCTCCTGTTTGTCGCGCAGCTCCCGTTCACGGTGCTGCACTTCCTCGGTCGTGTCTCGCAGGTCCCCCATGATGTGGATCATCGCCTTGCGGCTGTGGCCGAGCCGGAGGTTGGTCTGATAAACGTCCTGCAGAATGTGCATCAACGCCCGACGCGAGTTGTCGAGGCGTTCCTTCTGCTGCGCCAGCCGGCGCCGGTCGGCCTCGTAGTCGCCCAGGATGTGCAGCATCGCCTTGCGCTGATCTGCCAGCCGCCGGTTCGACTGGTTCAGCTCTCCCATGATGTGCAGCATGGCGCGCCGCTGTTCGTCGCGCTTGCGCAGCCGCTGCTCCAGATCGTTGATCCGGGAGCGGAGATGTGTGTCTTCCTGGCCCCCATCGGCTTCGACCGTGTTCCGGCCTGCAATTGCCGAGGCACGTCGAGAGTCAGTTGTCAGGTTGCCCGGTCGCATGTTGGTGTTTCCGTGGTATCGATCCGCGCGGAGACGACACTGACCAGCGCGACACGCCGACAATTGGACATCAACGCGGCTGGCAATTCCGCCGGGCACCGCACGAATCGAGGCGCTCCACTCTGTTCACGGCGTCGATCCCTGGTAGCTGCGGAGCCGGTCCAGTTCGGTGCGCGCCTGTTCCAGCTCCTTCTCCAGGGCGATCATCTTAAGTTCACGGCCGACGACGACTTCTTCAAACTTCTCCAGGTCCAGGATCTTCTCCTGCAATTCGGATTTCGACCTCTCCAGATCGCGGACGACGCGCTCATAGGCCCGCATGTCGTGAAGAATTCCGATTGCCCCGATCACGCGCGCGTCCGGGTTCCGCAGTGCGGATGCGTTGAGTGTCGTCGGGATCACTTCTCCCGACGCGCTGCGGGGATTGAGGCGGGCGTTGCGCGTCACGCCGCGTTCCACCACTTCGCGCAGTGCTGCGGTGAATTCGCGCGTCTCTTCGGGGCTGATGAAGCGCGACAGCGACTGCTCGACGACTTCGTCCGTCCGGAATCCGAGCAGCGTGTAAACCGCATCGTTGGCCTGCAGGATCTTCCCTTCCAGGTCGCTCACGAAGACCGGGTCCGGCGCATTCTTGATGAGGCTCTCGGCGTAGGCTCGCGCCTTGTCCAGCTCCCGCATGTCGCGCAGGATGCCGACGGCGCCGATGACCTGGCCATCCGAATCACGCAGGGCTGATGCGTTCAACGTGGTCGGGATGATTTCTCCGGACGCGCTGCGGGGATTGAGCCGCGCGTTGCGGGTGACTCCGCGCTCCACAACTTCGCGGAGTGCGGCCGTGAACTCGCGGGTCTCCTCGGGACTGATGAAACGCGACAACGACTGCTCGACGACTTCGTCCGTCCGGAATCCGAGCAGCGTATACACCGCATCATTCGCCTGCAGGATCTTCCCTTCCAGGTCGCTCACGAACACCGGGTCCGGCGCGTTCTTGATGAGGCTTTCGGCGTAGGCTCGCGCCTTGTCCAGTTCCCGCATATCGCGCAGGATGCCGATGGCGCCGATCACGCGGCCGTCCGGATCGCACAATGCCGATACGTTGAGGCTCGTCGGGATAATCTCTCCCGAGGCGCTGCGGGGATTCAGCACGACATTGCAAGTGACGTTGGCCGGGGCCGCGCCACGGGACTTGGTCGAGCGTCCGTTCCCGTGATGGGGACATTCGTCTTCTCGTTCCACGCGCTCCACCACTCGGCGCAGGGCCGCCAGGAAGCCGCTGGTCTCCTCGGCCGATATGATTCGCGACAGCGACTGCTCAATCAGCTCGTCCGGGCGGAAGCCCAGCAGTGCATAGACAGCGTCGTTGGCCTGCAGGATCTTCCCTTCCAGGTCGCTCACAAACACCGGGTCCGGTGCGTACTTGATCAGGCTTTCCGCGTAGGCCCGCGCCTTGTCGAGTTCCCGCATGTCTCGCAGGATGCCGATCGCCCCGATCACATGCCCGTCCTGGTCGCGCAGGGCGGACGCATTCAGGCTGGTCGGGATCACTTCGCCGCTGGCTGTGCTGGGGTGCAGCACGGCATTGCGTGTGACACCGCGTTCGACCACCTCGCGCAATGCCGCGGTGAACTCCCGCGTCTCTTCCGGGCTGATGAACCGCGACAGCGACTGCTCAATGACTTCATCCGTGCGGAAACCCAGCAGCGTGTACACCGCGTCGTTGGCCTGCAGGATTTTTCCGTCCAGGTCGCTGACGAAGACCGGGTCTGGTCCGTACTTGACGAGGCTTTCCGCGTAGGCCCGCGCCTTGTCCAGCTCGCGCATGTCGCGGAGGATGCCGATCGCCCCGATCACCTCGCCGTTGGGATTCCTCAATGCGGAGGCGTTCAGCGTCGTTGGAATGCTTTCACCCGAGGCGCTCTTGGGATTCAGCCGGGCATTCTTGGTGACGCCGCGCTCGACCACTTCGTCGAGCGCCGCCATGAATTCGCGGGTCTCTTCGGGGCTGATGAACCGCGATAACGACTGCTCCAGCACTTCATCCTGGCGGAACCCCAGTAGCTCGGAGACCGCCTCGTTGGCGAGCAGGATTTTTCCTTCCAGATCGCTTACGAACACCGGGTCGGGCGCGTTGGCAATGATGATGTTTGCGTCCAAGGCCACAGGGGACCTGGCCCGAATGGTTCGTTCGTCCGTGACGTGTTGCGTCTGCGACCGGGCCTTGCCGCGACTGAGGCTCGCGCCCTTAAGTGTTGTCATTCCATGCTCCCCGCAGTATCCGGGTGAAACCGAGATTCAGACGCGATTTCGCAATAAGACGTTGATACCGAATGCCGTGGGTCACGTCATCCGCCATTGTCTGGATCATGCATGGGGGAGACCCTTGTGGACAGATGCACAGAGACACACTGCCGTGGCACCGACGCGAAATTCGGGAGCACCCCGGTGTTCCGACTCCCGGCGGGCCGCGATGCTTGGTGCGCCGACCTGCAGTCTGTTCGACAACGGATTCCGGTTTTTTGAAGGAGTACGTGATGTACCAGACCACACACGGATGGCTTCTATCAGCCGCGATTGCTGCGACGCTTACGATCGGCGCCCTCGTCCAGGCAGCGGACGCTCATTACAAAGGCAAAATCAAGAGCGCGTCGTCGAGCCGAATCGTCGTTGCCACCGTCGCGGACACCGGAGTCACGATCAGGATCGGGGATCAGACCGAGATCACGATCAGCGGCAAGCCCGCCGGGCCTGGCGACTTGAAGGCCGGTGACTTTGTTCGTGTCTCGGCGGCCGAATCCGACGGCGGGATCCTGATGGCCACGCGAATTGCCGTCTCGCGCTAGAGGCCTGCAGGCCGCTTCCCAAGTCAGGCTGTACCCATGCCCGATCTGGCGCAGGAAAAACTCCGGGAGCAGAGGTTTCATCGCGCCCTCGAAACCGTCGAGGCTTGCGCAGGCACGCCGTTTGTACCGGGAGAGATGGTCGGGTGGCTGGCTGCGTTGGAGGAGGCATTCGGACAACTGCGCCCGCTGCTGCAGCATCAGGTCGGACAGGTTCATGGCGCTGAATTAGCGGAAATGAGCCGCGAAGACCCCGAAATGCTGCGGCATGTGGAGACGCTGCAGGACGAGGACCGGGCCATCACCGGACAAGCCCGCGGCCTCGAAGAGAGGCTGCGAGTACTGCGGCCCTTGGTTCTTCGCGTCGGGCCGGATGAGAAGCGGGCGGAAGTCGTGTTGTCCGAAATTGCGCAAAACGCACGGGAACTCGTCTCGCGCATCCGCAAACAGGAGATTTCGGTGCGGACGTGGCTCGTCGAAGCGTTTACGCGGGATCGCGGCGTGGCGGACTGAACCGCATCGCTCGACATCCCCATCGGGGAATGCCTGACAGCATCAGCTCTGAATGCCACACTGGAGTTCTTGATAAGACAATGGAATCGTGCACAGGGAGGAGACCATGCTTCGATCAATGCTCATTACGGGCGGCTGTGCCCTCGAGTTGTCGTTGTCCGTCCATGAAGCGGCCGTGCTGGGAATCGAATTGGGCGCCCTGATGGTGGTCCTCGCCGTCTGGGGGACCCTGTCCGCTGCGCGCCGGATCTCGCGAGAACTGGCAGGCGTGGACCTGCCGTCGGTCGTTTCCGCTCGAATCGCAGCGGACGCCACCGACAGCCTGTGGCCTGCAACACGCGGCGTGTGAATGCCCGCCAGCAAGCGGACGCTCCAGTCAGAGCAACGGCGCGAACAAGCGGCAGAAGTTCTCACCGCGGATCCGCCAGGTCGAGCGCCGGGACCAGCGCTCGGGTTCGAACTCCCGTGAGTGGTGCACGTCTTGCTCAAACTGCCGCTCCAGCTCAGCCGCAAGCTGGTGGTCAAACAGTGATACGGCCACTTCAAAATTCAGTTCGAGGCTGCGCGCATCAAAATTTGGCGTGCCGATCAGCGACCAGCAGCCGTCCACGGTCATCGCCTTGGCGTGAAAGAGGCCGCGCTGGTATTCGTAGATCTTGGCCCCGAGATTGAGCAGTTCCGCATAATAGGAACGCCCTGCCCAGAGCGTGTACCAGTAGGTCGCGCGTCCTGCGACCAGGATCCGCACTTTGACTCCCCGTGCCGCGGACGTGCACAAGGCTTCCTGGAGAGCGACCGGCGGCACAAAGTAGCCCGTTGAAAGCGTGATGCGCTCTTCCGCTTCGAGAATCGCAGTGAGCATCAACGACCGCAGCGGCCGCAGGTTTCGATCCGGACCATCCGAGACCGTTTGCGCCGGAGTCGTCCCGCGATCCGCGTCGTCGGACACGCTCAGGGCTTCGCAACCGATACTTTCGTCCGTCGCACAATACCAGTCTTCGGCAAAGACCTCGACAAGTTGGCTGACCGCCGGCCCCTGGAGCGATAGATGCGTATCCCGCCAATATCCCCATTCCGGGTCGCGCCCCAGGTATTCGTCCCCCACATTCAATCCGCCCGTGAATGCCGTTCGATTGTCAACGATCACGAGCTTCCGGTGGTTTCTCAAGTTGACGGACCACCGTTCGCGGAGGGCGCGTCCGGGCAGGAATGGTGACACGCGGATGCCCTGGTCGACCATCGGTTGCAGGAATTCGCGATTGAGGCCCCAGGAACCGATCCCGTCGTACATGAAGCGGATTTCGATTCCCTGTCGAGCCCTGGTGATCAACAGGTCGCGGATCCGCCGGCCGAGGCGGTCCGGCCGGTAGATGTAGTACTGGACATGAACGCACTTTGCGGCTCCTTCAATGGCCGCCTCAATGGCGGCAAACGCCTGCGGTGCGTGCGGCAACAATTCGATCTGATTTCCGCAGGTGACGTCCGTGCCCGCCGTCGTGCAGCACAGCCGGGCCAGGCGACTCTGCAGTGTATTGAAGCGAGTCAGAGCGCATGTCCGAGCTGCCATACGCCGGACACGTTGCACTTTCCGCCGGCGCTGCAACCACCATGCTTCGCGGCGGCGCGAAACCCGGTTCATGCCGAACAGCAGGAACAGGCACGCGCCGAGATACGGCAGGAACAGAATGCTCATCAGCCAGGCCACGGCAGAAGCGGGAGGCCGCTGGTGCTGCAGAAGGATCGAGGTGCT
>CAZWGW010000487.1:0-5894 GCA_964633565.1 uncultured Planctomycetaceae bacterium | reverse complement strand
CGGTGGTCGTCCTGGAGGGTGAGAAACTGCTACTCAACGTCGATGCCGACAGGGGCGAAGTCCGCGCTCAGGTGACCGATGCGGCTGGCGAACCGATCCCGGGGTTCCGGTTTGCGGACTGCCGGCCGGTCGCATCGGACGCACTCGATGCGCCCGTGCAATGGGTGGGGCGCCTGGCATCACTTCGCAGCCGGCCGGTGCGACTCGAATTCCGCCTGCAGAATGCCCGCCTCTTTGCCTTCGGATGGAACTGAGTCTGTCCCGCCGACTCAGTCTCATTGACTTTGCCATGGACAGGGGTTGGAATACACGACACGCCCCTGCTGCGGCTTCCACGTCAACTCATTCGGTGATCGGCGCGGCTTGTGTTGCGCGGCGCACGCCCCCGTCCCACCTGCACCAGGAGAAATGGCTATGTGCAGCACCGTCCACAGACTCATTGTGTTGACCCTCGTCCTCGCCACAGCGGCGGCGTCGGCATTTGCCGATGAGAACAGCCACCGCGCGGCGGCTGAGGAGGTCCTCACGTTGTGCAACACGGAAAAGGTCATGCAGGCTGCACTCGACACCACGCTTGGCGCTCAGTTGAAGGCGAACCCCGCTCTGGAGCCGGTCAAGGACGTCATGAAGGCTTTCTTTGCCAAGTACCTCAGCTATGCGGCCGTCAAGGAGGACCTGATTTCGTTGTACGTCACCGAGTTTACGGAAGCGGAATTGAAGGAGCTCGCTGCTTTCTACCGCACGCCCACGGGCAAAAAATCGATCGAAAAGCTCCCCGTGCTGTTCCAGAAAGGGTCCGATATCGGGACGAAACGCGTGCAGGAGCACCTGCCGGAATTGCAGCAGATGATCCAGGCGGAATTCAGACGGCAGGCCGGCGGTTCGCCGAAACTCTGACGGCTGTGTCGCGCCGATTGCGTGTTCCCTCGTAGAGAGGGGAGGCAATTGCAAGGCGTCGCTCTCCGGATGGCAGTGCGCGCCTCATATCGCACGTCTCCAGGAACTGCGGCGCGAGCCATGCACATCGAGCAGATTGACCGCTACTGCGATCTCTTTGAGGAGCGACTGAAGCATGGCGAAGCACTGACCGCCGGCCAGTTTCTTCAGGAGCACCAACTCCCCGCGGAGCGTCAGCTTCAGGCCGAACTCGAAAAACTGGAGCGGGAATACCGGGCGGACCCCGCCGCCGTTCGCCACGCCATGGTCTTGAACGACCTGGATGGGGTTGTATCTCGCTCTGTTCATCGGACGTCACCCGTCATCCCTGCGAGGCTCTCCGTGCCGACGGCAAGCATCGACGAACTCGAACAGGCCATCCTGCGTGCCGGCATCCTCTCACACCAGGAACTGGGCGACGCACTCGCCCAACTTCCGGCAGACACGCGCGAGGCCGGTCCCGAGACGGTGGCGCAGGAGTTCGTCCGGCGCGGGCAGCTCACTGAGTTTCAGAAACAGATGCTCCTGGCGGGGCAGTCGGACGGACTGGTGCTCGGGGAGTACACGCTTCTCAGCCTTCTCGGGGCGGGGGGCATGGGGCGCGTATTCCGGGCCCTGCACCGGCGGATGGGTCGGGAAGTCGCCCTCAAGGTGCTGCCGGAGCGGCTGATCGCACAGGAAGAGGCCGTCCAGCGCTTCGAGCGCGAAGTGCGAGTCGCCGCGCGGCTCGTGCATCCCAACGTCGTGACGGCGTACGACGCCGGCGAGCATCAGGGAATGCACTACCTCGTCATGGAATACGTCCCGGGAGCGGACCTGGCTTCGGTGGTCAAGTCCCTCGGACCACTCTCCATCGCCGATTCGCTCCGCTGCGCAATTCAGGCTGCCAACGGGCTGGCCTACGCGCATGGACAGGGGGTGACGCACCGGGACATCAAGCCCGGCAACCTGCTGCTCGATGCGCAGGGAGTGGTGAAAGTGCTCGACCTGGGCCTCGCAAGGATGCGGGCCGCACTCCCCGGTCAGTCGGACAGCCTCAGCGCGAGCGGCGCGGTGATGGGGACGGTCGATTTCATGCCCCCCGAGCAGGCGCTGAACGCCAAGTCGGCCGACGAGCGAAGCGACGTCTACAGCCTCGGATGCACGCTGTACTTCCTGCTCACCGGTCGGCCGGTCTACGAGCGGGACACGATCATGGAAAAGCTGCTGGCGCACCGCGAGGCGCCGATCCCGTCGCTGCGCGAGCGTCTCCCAAACGTCTCGCCGCAGCTCGACGCCGTTGTCACGCGCATGCTGGCAAAAAACCCTGCGGACCGGTTTTCCACGATGACGGAAGCCGGCGACGCACTGCGGCAGTGCCTCGTCGCGACCGGCGAGGAGACCGACCTTGCGGTGCGGGCGGCCGGACGACTGGGAAGCGTCGCAGTGAAGGCGGCCTCGGCGCAGGAGACGCGGGATTACATGGTGGAACGGTCAATCATGTCGACGCAGATCGCTGCTCCGCCGACGTATGTCCTGGCGCGTTCGCAGGTGATCGCTGCGTCAGCGCCGGCGACGCCCCCTACCCGGCGCCGCGCTTGGTTGGCCGGCGGGCTGGCGGCACTGCTGGTCGTCGCCGCCGGGATCGTTGTGCGCCTGCAGTTCGCCGACGGCACACTGGTAATTCAAGTCGAAGAGCCGGGCGCGGAGGTCCTCGTCGACGGCGAGCAGGTCGCCACCGTAACGTCGGCCGACAAACAGCATATCTACCGCATCTCCCTCGACCGCGGGCGCCGCCTCGTCAAAGTGCGCACGAAGGAGGGGCACGAGTTCTTCTCGAAGGAAGTGCTCATCGCGGCCGGGAAGGAGACGGAGTTGTTCCGGGCCGAGTGGAGGGATCCTTCACCGCCACCGTTTCCATCGGCGCAGGTGGCTTCCGTCGAAGAGGCAATCAAGGACGGCATCCTGACCGTGGCCCAGGATGGCTCGGCCGAGTTCACGTCTCTCCACGCGGCCCTCGATGCCGTGCAGAAACCGGGCATGACGATCCGTGTCCAGGACGCCGCGGAATACGGGGAGTCGCTCGAGCTGCAAGTCCCCCGCCGATTCTCAAAACTCACGCTCGAGTCGACGAACCGCGCGACACTGGTTCCGCCAGCCGGCCGCGGGGCGGTCGCCGTGAGGAGCGTCGACGGTGTCACGATCAGGGGTTTTCGCATTCGCATCGAGCAGCCGGCTTCCTTCGGCATGGTCGTCGAAGGGAATTGCCCGGGCTGCGTGGTCGAAAACGTCGAGTTCTCCGGATCGACGTTCGGTTCTCGCGGGATGGGACTGGAGGCCTTGTCGATTCCGCCGGGCACCGACCCGGTCATCGTGCGCAAGTGCCGGTTCGAGTCGCAGTACATCGGCCTGCGGATCAGCGGCCTGATGAGCGACTATAAGACGCCGATGCCGTGCCGCGGCGCGTTGATCGCGGGGAACTCGTTCCTCAACAGCACGGCGGGCCTCAGCATCATCGGCGCGGTCAGCGATGTGGCGGTGGTTGGGAATCGGTTCATCAAGTGCTCGATGGCGGGCGTGCAGTTCGAAAACCTGGTGGACGACGCCACCGGCAATCCGCCGCGCGGACTGCTCCTGGCCAACAACACGTTCCTCGAATGTGCGGGCAGCCTCAAGCTCTGGGACGACCAGGTCCGCCGCGACGCAGTGACCGTGCGATCGAATCTCGTCCTCGATCCGGCCGGGGTCGACTGGGCGTTCATCGACAGCGGCGACGATCCCACCACTCCGCGAGGACCGGGGAAGGGTCAGCAGGTCATCGACAACTGGCGCGTTGGAGGAAACTGGCGCGAGACGGCCCCCCCTCCGGGGACCACAGTATTCGAGCAGGCCTGGATCCCCCTCACGGCAACGGACGTCGTCAGGGTGCCGATCGATGTCCCCCGCGGTCCCGACAAGCCGGATTTCCTCCAACCTGCGGCCGAGTCGGAACTCGCCACTGCCGGCTCGGGCGAAGAGCACGGCCTGCCTCCGTACGTCGGCGCCGTCCCCCCCTCCGGCGCACTGGAGTGGGACTGGAACAAGACCTGGAAGAAGTGGACCAGCCCCGCGGCCGATGGCGTCCTCACCGTAGCCCAGGACGGCTCGGCCGAGTTCACGTCGCTTAAGACGGCCCTCGATGCCGCGGAATCGGGAATGACAATCCGTGTGCTCGACGCCGCAGAGTACCAGGATCCCCTGCTGTTGCGGAACGCACAGCGTCACAGCGGCATCACGATCGAGTCTCCGCAGCGTGCCACGCTCGTCGCGCCCGACAACGGCTTCGCTATCCAGATCATGGACGTCGACCGCATCACCGTGAGGGGTTTTGCGGTGCGCGCCGGCAATCCCTCGTTCGGCATCACGATGGCGGGCGATTGTCGAGGGTGCGTCGTCGAGGACGTCCACGTCCGGGGCGTCGGCCCTCCGACCATCCGGTACGGCGTCAACCTTGTGGGATTGACGATTCCACCGGGCGCCGAGCCGGTCGTCGTGCGCGGATGCCGGTTTGAATCGCTGTCGCTGGGAGTCCGTGTCAGCGGTATTGAACAGGACTACAGCACCCCGCTCCCCTGCCGCGGGGCTTTGATCGCCGACAATCTGTTTCTGGAGAACTCGGGCGGCGTCGACCTGTACGGCGCGGTCCGCGACGTTGTGATCGTCGGCAATCGCTTCGTCGGCAGCACGAACAGCGGCGTTCAGTTCGGGAGGCTTCGCGACGACGCGAGTGGAAATCCTCCCGGGCGAGTGCTCGTCGCCAACAACACGTTCATGGAATGTTCCGGAAGCCTCGTGCTGTGGGACGATGACGTGCGGGGTCAGAACGTCGCCGTGCGCAGCAACCTGGTCCTGTCGCCGGTGACCGTCGACTGGACCTTCGTTGAGACCGACGATCTCACGACCGCGAAAGCCGCGGGAGACGGCAAGCGAGTTGTCGAGCAATGGGCCTTCACGCACAACTGGCGCGAAACGAAACCCCCACAGGGGACTTCGCTCCGCGAGCAGGCCTGGATTCCCAAGGCCGAACAGGACGTCCTGCGGGAGGAAATCGCTGTCGCGTCGCGTCGTGAAACAGACCCCGACTTCCTGCAACCGGCGGCCGACTCCCCTCTGGCGACGTCGGGCACGGGAGATTCCGGGGGACTTCCGTCCTACGTCGGCGCCGTCCCGCCCACCGGCGCCCCGCACTGGGACTGGCGGCAGACCTGGGACCTCTGGACCCGGACCGTCCCCGCCGGGGATGGTATCCTCACCGTCGCCAAGGACGGCTCCGCCGAGTTCACGTCCCTGAAGTCGGCCCTTGACGCCGCAAAAGCCGGCCTCACGATCCGAGTGGTCGACAAGGCGGAATACGCCGACCCACTCGTGCTGCGGCTGCCCCGCCGGCACGCGAACATTACCCTCGAAGCGACGCAGCGCGCCACGTTGACCGCACCGGCCGGGGGCAACGCCATTACAGTATTGGGGATCAGCGGCATCACCGTGCGCGGGTTTCGGATCAGCGCGCCGGCCGCGGGTGCCTCCGGCATGCGGCTCGCGGCGGACTGCCGCGGCTGCGTGATCGAGGACGTGCAGTTCGAAGGCTCCACCGAAACACCGGCCACCGAGGGGGTCGCACTCGTGGGACTGACGATCCCCGCCGATGCCGAACCGGTCCAGGTGCGCCGTTGCACGTTTCGCACACTCGGCGTCGGCCAGCGGGTCAGCGGCATGGACGACGATTACAAGACCCCCCTCCCCTGCCGTGGGGCGCTGATCACCGACAACCTGTTCGTCGAAAACGCCGTCGGTCTGATCATCGGTGGCGCCGTGCGGGACAGCGTGGTCGCCGGCAACCGCTTCGTGTCGTCCGTGGTGACGGGAGTACAACTTGAGAACCTGCTCGACGGGAGCGACGGCGTGCCGCCGCGACAGTTGCTCGTTGCAAATAACACGTTCCT
>CAZWGW010000486.1:5004-5895 GCA_964633565.1 uncultured Planctomycetaceae bacterium | reverse complement strand
TTTCGAAGTAGTCGCTGAGGCGCTCCCGCAGCACCGCCGGTGCGAACGGGCGGAGCGACTCGCGGACCTTGATTTTGAGGTTGAGGATCGACTGCATCTCACGCGAGCGGGCGTCTCCCAGAATGCTCCGCGCGCCGAGGGCTCGCGGGCCGAACTCCATCCGTCCCTGCATCCATCCGACGACCTTGCCCGCAGCGATGGCCTCCGCCACTGTGCGGCTCAATTCGCCATCATCGGTGACGTGCCGGTACGGGGCGTGCGCGTCGTCGAGGAACCGCCGGATTTCGTGCTCCGTGAATCCCGGGCCGAGGAAGCCCCCGCGCTCGCTGTCCTCCGGCTCCGCGCGCCGCGGATTTCCCAGAAGCTGGTGCCAGATAAACAGCGCGACGCCGAGCGCTCCCCCCGCGTCCCCGGCCGCCGGTTGAATCCAGATCCGCTCGAACGGCCCCTCGCGCAGAATGCGGCCGTTGGCGACGCAGTTCAGCGCCACGCCCCCGGCAAGACAGAGGTCCTTCTGTTTCGTTTCGGTGTGTACGTGCCGCGCCATGCGGAGCATGATCTCCTCGGTCACAAGCTGGATTGAGGCGGCGATGTCCATTTCGCGCTGCGTGAGTGGGCCGTCCGGGTCTCGCGGCGGCCCCCCGAACAGTTCGTGGAACCGCGGCGACGTCATCCGCAGCCCTTCGCAGTAGCTGAAATACGCCATGTTCAGCCGCAGCGAGCCGTCGGGCTTGACGTCGACGATGTGCTCCCGGATGAGGTCGGCAAACCGCGGCTCGCCGTACGGCGCGAGGCCCATCACCTTGTATTCGCCGGAGTTCACCTTGAAGCCGCAGTAATAGGTGAACGCCGTGTAGAGCATGCCGAGCGAATGCGGGAACCGCAGTTCGT
>CAZWGW010000486.1:1216-4994 GCA_964633565.1 uncultured Planctomycetaceae bacterium | reverse complement strand
GGCGGTTCCCCTCCCCTGCCCCGTAGCTGGCGGTCGCCCACTCGCCGACGCCGTCGACGGTGAGAATGGCCGCCGCGTCGAACGGCGAGGGGAAGAATGCGCTGGCGGCATGCGACTCGTGGTGTTCGGTGAAGACAATCCGCCGGCGAAATCCGCCGGCCAGCCCCTTGCGGATCTCGCGGGGGACGTGCAGCTTTTCCTTGAGCCAGATCGGCATCGCCTTCAGGAAAGACCGGAATCCGCGCGGCGCATAGGCGAGATACGTGTCGAGCAGGCGATCGAATTTGAGGAACGGCTTGTCGTAAAAGCCGACAAAGTCGAGCTTCTCCGGCGTCAGTCCCCCTTCGGCCAGGCAGTACTCGACGGCGTGCATCGGGAACCCGGCATCGTGCTTCTTGCGGGTGAAGCGTTCCTCCTGCGCGGCCGCGACAATCCGGCCGTCGACGACGAGGGCCGCGGCGGAGTCGTGGTAAAAGGCGGAGATGCCGAGGATGGCGGTCATACAGCCATCATATCGACGGCATTTCCGCGGGGGAAATCGCACCGAATTCGAGGCGAATGTCGTCGGAGACGAGACGGCGGATGATCCAGACAAAGAGTGCGACGATGCTGACACTGAATAACCACGTCACGCCGGAAATGACGATCATCACCGGCAGCATCTCTCGCGGGGGCGGCGGACCGCTGAACACAGGAAGACCGAACAGGAAGATCGCCGACTGGAGCGCCGCCCCCACGAGGCACCACGCGACGCCGAATCCGAGGATGCCGATGAACAGTCGGCGCGCCCAGTTCCAGCGCCTCAGGACGCCGATTGACGAAACCAATGTGGTCGCATTCATGACGAACGCAAACAGGAACCAGCCGGGAACAAGCCATGTGACCCACTCGTTGCCGGATTGCATGGCACCCTCCCGGAATTCACCGGAGAGGGCCAGGGGCGCGATGATGGCATTCTGGGCACACGTCAGCAGGCTGCCGAAGCCGGTCAGCACGATGAACACCCAGGCGACGACCGTGACAAACACCGACTGACGCGGATGGCCACCGGCCAGCGCGGCCGCGCCGCTTTCGGCTGCGGTGAATGGCGCGACCTCTGCTGTGGCAGCCACATATTCAACCGACTGCCCGGGGCCGATGTCGCGGCCGCACTGAATGCACTTTGCGCCGCGCCCGAATAATTGCTCGTTGATCGTGACTGAATTGCCGCATTCACAGGTGACTCGATACGGCATGGTATTGCCCCGTCATGTCTTGCGGCCGCTCGTTCTCCATTCGCGAATTCCGCATGTCAATTCGGAGAGGCGGGTGGGCTGCCGGACGTTTCGACGGTTGCGTCCTCATTGGCCATGATCCGCCCCTTTAGCAGTTCCTCCCAGATCGCCTCCGCCGCCAGCGCATGCGCCCGCTCGTTGGGGTGCCCGTCGAAGCGGTTGACCGTCAACCCCTCCGCGGCGTGCGGCTGCAGCACGTCGAGCAGGTCGAGCGCCGGCACCTCGTGCGAACGCCAGTAGTCGTTCAGCGTCTTGTGAGCCGGCCGGAACTTGTAGTTCTCGCCCAACGAATGCAGGAACGGAAACATGACGACGAGCAGCTCGACTTCGTTGCGGTCGCACCAGCCGCGCAGCTCATCGAGCTGGGCGCGCTGCCGCTCCCAGCCTGCACCCTCATAGGCCGAAGTCAGCCAGCCGAAGTAGTCACGCACTTCGGGGCGCGAGAACTGCGAGCTGCGGTAGTACAGAAAATTCGGCAGGTAGCCCTCGCTGAGCACCCAGTTCGAGGGCTGATCGAGGATGATCGTCCCCACAATCGTGCGGCTGTTCTCGTCCAGGTCTTCGACGTCATTCAGGTTGTAAGCCAGCAACAGGACGTCGAACTCGAATCCGTCATGGGCCAACTGATCGAGGCGCTTCAGCATCAGGCTCGTCGGCAGGCCCGGCTGGGAGAGGTTGTACAGTTCCCATTCCCCTCCGGACGCTTTGACGCAGCGGGCTTCCACAAGGTCCCCAAACCGCTTTGCCGGGTCCTTGATGCCGTGCCCGAAGGCGAACGAGTCGCCCAACAGCACGATGCGACGCCGCCCGGGGGGCTTCTGTGGCGTGAACGCTTTCCGGTCACGGAACCCCATGTTGTTGGGCCGCACGTGCCGCTCGTACCAGCGCTTGGAGGTCTTGCACAGGGCGAACGTGTCGGTCGTGTCGTAGAACAGCGCAAAGCCGGTCTCCGCGGCGAGCAGCGTGAACGCGAGCGTCCACAGACAGAGCCCAAACTTCGTCGCACGGCGCAGCCACGCGCGGCGCGACCGCCACGGCTGCAGCCACCCCACAAACAGCGGCCACAGAATGATCGCGAGCCAGGCGAGGCCAATGACGATCAGGTATTCATCCGAGAAACCGTCGAGCATTGAGGACCACGGCCGGGGCTGGCAGGCGGTGGGGCAAATACAGAGACGGCTTGGTTATAGCATGGGCGGCTGCTACTCGACCACGCGGGCCGAGAGGAGCATGATCAGCCGCGCGTCCTCGGGCGTGGCGGCGGAGGCGAAATCGGTGACCGTGACGGTCTGGCCGTTCGGCACCGCGACCGACGACTTGAGGACGGCCGTCACGCGACCCTGCGGGACGAACGGGTCCGCTTCGTCCGGCTCCGGCCGGCGCGCCGGGGCCAAGCGGGTCAGCTCGAAACTGAGGTCGAGCAGCACCTTGCCGTCGGCCGCGACGCGGGGCGTGACCTCCACCAGCGTCCCCATGTCCTGCATCTGATAGGAGCGCTGCGGCTGACGCCCGCCGGGACCGAAGTTCTCTCCGACCGCCAGCGCCTGCGTTTCCCCGACCTGCACGGTGGCGGGCTTGTTCTCGAGCGATGCCAGTTGAATCCGCTTGAGTACGGTGGCGTTCCCTTCGGTCTGCAACTTGCGGACCTGGGCCACGGCGACTTCGAAATCGGGGTCGAACTCCGGCGTGGCGTCGCTGCTGCCGGCCAGTTCGGCGACGAGCAGCCGCACTTCGACCTGACGGATCGGCTGATCGAGCCGCTGAATGACGGCCATGATCGTCTCCAGCGACTCGGCCGATCCGCGGAGAATGAGTGAATTGGTCCGCGGGTCAGTCATCACCTGGGTGCGGGTCCCCTCGGCCAGGTATGCGAGCGTGTTCGCCAGCGACGCCACGTCGCCGTGAACCTGAATGACCTTGACCTGGTCGGGCTGGGCGTCGCCGGCGGGGACCTCCTGCTGTGCTCGCGCGGGTCCGGTGACAAACAGGCACGCGGCACTGAAGCCTGCGATGGCGGTGGAGAACCAGAAATGGCGACGCATGACAGCCTCCTGAAATTCTGACGGGGATTTGATCGACTGGCTCCGCGCCGTAAGAGAGACACCTCTCACGTCAGGGTAAGACATGTTGTCTCAATCGGTCAAGCCGCCGGCGTCGGCAGGTGCATCAGGTGTGTCGGCTGCGGGTTTGTCCTGCAGCTCATCGACACGCCGAATAATCTCTTCCGGCCGAACAATGTAGTTGCTCAATTGCACGAGTCCGTCGCGATCGATCAGCACGACCCAGGGGGTGCCGCAGATCTGATAGCTTTCGATTATCGCCTTGGCTGATTCCGCGGGGCTGCAGAACCCGAGCCGTTGCAGGCTGGGGAGCCGCGCCGCCAACTGCTTGAGCGCCGCCAGATTGTTGCGGCGATTGGCGCCGGTGGGGGTCTGCAAACCGACGACGGCGACATCAAGGTCACTGCGATAGTGCTGCGCCAGCTTCTCCAATGCCGGAAGTCC
>CAZWGW010000486.1:0-1206 GCA_964633565.1 uncultured Planctomycetaceae bacterium | reverse complement strand
AGCACGATCACGCGGCCCTTGAACTCCGCGACTTCCAGCCTGCTCGTCGCGGCCGGACGCAGAACTTCATCCACCGTCCACGCCGGAGCCGGCTCGCCCAGAATGTTGCGGCGCTGGTCCGGCCGCACGTCGCCGGGAGTCACGAAAAAGTACGCAGGCGTCGTCCCATGCTCACGCAGGAAGGCGATTGGATCGTGCCAGCCGTCGAGCGTGGACGAATATCCCGGGAAACGGGTTCTGGAACGCGCGGTGTACAGAATCCAGGCCGGCATCTGGTATCCCCCGTCCTCATTCCGAACCGGCTCGACTTCCTCGCCGTTGGGCATCCGGATCCGTACGGCACCCTCAGATTCGGGCGTGATGGACACTTTCACCTGCTCCTCTCCGACTTCGACAAGCTGGAGTTCGGCCGGCTCCCCGTTGAATCGCAGTTTCATCAGCGTTTGCCCCGGTTCGAGCCACTGGCCGTCGCGAATGCCGAAGTGCAGATGGGGGTTGTATCCGCCATTGATATACGCCCCTTTCCGGCCGATCGTGCCGATCTGCTGTCCGGCGGTGACCAGGTCTCCGGCACTGACGAGCCGGTCGGTCCCCAGGTGGCCATAGAGCGAAAAGAACGTCCGGCCGTCGTCGGGGAGGCGATGTTCGATGACAATCAGGTTGCCGTAATCCTTCCCGACGGCGTCTGCGTTGTCCCAGCCCTGCTCAATGGCCATGGCGCGGGCGGAGGCGTGCGAGATGCGGACGACGCCGTCAGCGATGGCATGGACCGTTTCTCCCTGGCGATACCACCCGATGTCCGCGCCCGTGTGCAGCGTCAATCGTCCGCGCGACGCCCGTGAGGGGAGGCCGTAGGCGCCGTTGGGGTGATAGTAAATCGGGCGGCTGTCGACCTGTCGCACGGTGGAGTCCGCATCGGCGAAGGCCGTGCGGATCGGCGGACAGAACTGACCGGCATCGGAGTGGTTCATGAAGAACCGCTGTTTGACTTCGGTCGGAGCGGCGGGTTCGGGCGGGGGGGCTCCTGCCGCGCGGCTGCCTCCCCAGATGAGAGCAAGTCCCACGGCCGCCATGCTCAGTCGTGGGCGCCAGATCGCCCTGGAAATGGGAGCTGCCGGCGAAGTGACCTGGAACAGCATGGGCCCCTCCTGTCGTGAGACGATCAGCGGCCGCTTTGACGACTACAATGGGTGCAATCGCGCCCGG
>CAZWGW010000485.1:0-5906 GCA_964633565.1 uncultured Planctomycetaceae bacterium | reverse complement strand
GATGAGCCGTTCGTATGCGTCCGGCGCGGGGTCGGCCGTGAAGGCGGTCGTCTCCGCGAACGTCGGTGGAATGCCGAGCAGGTCGAATGTCGCCCTTCGGATCAGCGTGGCGCGGTCGGCCTGGGCTCCCGGCGATAGCTCCTGCTGTTCGAGACGCGCCACGACAAACCGGTCCACCGCGTCCCGGCAGTGTTCCATCCCGGACACGGCAGGGATCCGAGGCGACGTGACCGGGCGGTAGGCCCAATGGGCCTCTGCCGCGCGGCTGAAGTCGATGCTTCCGTCCGGCAGCCGCGGAATCGGATTGGAACCTGCCGTCCCGGCATCGGGTTCTTCCGGCCACACCGCGCCGTTCTTGAGCCAGTCGGTCAGCAGTCGGATTTCTTCATCGGGAAGTTTGCCTGCCGGCGGCATTTGCACGTCGTCGTCGGAATAGCGAATCACCTGGATCATCCGACTCTTGTCGGGCTCTCCCGCAACGATCACCGGGCCGGCGTCGCTCCCGCGCAACGCGTGAACGCGCAAGTCCAGCCGCAGTCCAGCCTCCTGTTTCTGCGGACCGTGGCACTCCAGGCAGTGTTTGACGAAGATCGGCCTGATCCTGCTCTCGAAGAAACTCTCCTGTCCTGCGATGCTGTCATCAGCGGCACCACCGTAATCCGACGATGCCGCAACCAGCACGAACGGAAAGACGGCGCGAAACAGGCTCGAACGGCACGGGAACCGGGGCATCGGGGGCAGGCAGGCTCGGGGAGTGCCGCAAATGCGGCGATTCAGGCAGGATTCCGCACGTGGAAGGCACGGGCGACAGCCGTGACAATTCCAGCAGAATTCTAGCACCTGGCCAGGCGTGAGGCCAGACCCGCCCGGCACCGAAGGGCTTCACCCGGAGGACTCGCGGATTCGGCGATTGTCCCGGCGCAACGGCCGGAGGCACCGATGCCCTCGCCTCGCGGGCGGAACTTTGCGTCCCCCGGGCGATTGGTGTGGAGCTGGTTGTAAATGTATTATAAATACATTAGTCTCTGCGCTCAACTCGCATAGTGCGCCGAACACGAATCCGAGGAGCAGACGCATGAGCGCAGGTCGTGTGATTCGCCGTTTGCTTGGCCCGCTGGAGCGTCCGACGGTGCGGCTGTACCGATCGGGCTTTGTCAACCTCCGCAGTCTGTCGTCACAGGTCCGCGCCTGGGTGGGAACCGCCGAACGAATCGTCGAAGTCGGTTGTGGCGACGGATTGCTGTGCGAACAACTGGCCCTCGCGTACCCGGAGGCGTCGATTACGGGTGTGGATGTCGTGCCCCAACCGGGACGTCTCTTCCGCGGTGATCGCGCCCGCGTCGCATTCGCCACGCAACGCGTCGAACAGGAGGTCAACGGGTCGAGGCAGGGATCCGATCTGGCCGTCGTCTGCGATGTCCTGCACCACGTCCCGCAGGATCAGTGGCGCGGTTTTCTGACGGGTGTACGGCAGGTCGTGCGTCCGGGAGGCTGGGTTGTCATCAAGGAGTGGGAGAAGCGCTGCAATCCGGCGTATTACGTCGGTTGGGCCAGCGACCGTTATGTCACCGGCGATCGCATCCGCTACCTCACCTACAAGGAGCTGCTCGAGCTGGTGCAGGAAGTCTTCGGCCTCGATTCGGTCCGCTCCGTGGCGCATATTCCGCCGTGCAGTTCCAATAACGTGGCCGTTCTGATTCACTGTCCGCAGTAGGCGTGGGCGGGGTGCGCAGCAGGCCAGGCCTGCAACGGCCTTCATTGCCGCTCATGACTCGCGAGTCTGGCCTGCGCGTCCCGGTCTGGTTTCCAGAGCGAGTAGTCGCCGGACTCCATGACGGCACGGTAACCGCAACGGACCAGCCGACGTTGCAACGCGTCGTCGGCGGACTGGGTCACAATGGCCGACACACGATACTTCGCCAGCAGGCGAGTGGCGGTCTGGTCGTCGAGCAGTCGTTTGCGCACCTGGTGCATCACCAGCGGCTCCGTACCGCGCGACCCGAGCAGGCCGACGGCCAGCGCCAGCCGTTCCTCGGCTTCGGCCCGGCGGCCCGACGCCAGCAGTCCTTCCGTGAGATGCGTGGGGCGACTGCAGACGAAACTCACCCGCGACGTGTACGCTGCGAAGAATTGCGTCAGTTTCTCGGGCGCCAGGAGACGGCCGGCGCAGATGTCGTCGTCGCGCGCAGCGCGCTGGACAATCGGCAGCAGGTCGCGCGGGATCTTGTACGCGTTTTGTCCCCATTCCGGCGCCAGTCCGGCAAACGGACCCCGATTGTCGGGGCTCCACACGAATCGGCCCGGCAGAATCGCCAGCAGGGCGAGGAAGGCGATCGCAGCGGCCAGTTCCAGGCTTCCCGACAGGCGTGCGGGGCGGCGCAGGACGACTGGAACGCTGTCGGCGACCAGGGCCGTCAGGCACCCCAGCCCCAGGGAAACGGACAGCAGCCAGGTGAGTCGGTAATACACGTGGTGCGTCGTCAGATGCGACGCGACGAACTCGTACAGAGACGGATTGAGGACCGTCGCAATCAACAGCAGGGGCATTACGAACAGGAGCGTGTGTCCGCGCCGGCCGGGCAGCCACGCCGCCAGCAGCGGGAACGTCAGCAACCAGAGCAATTCGCCGGAGCCCTCGAAGAAGAATCCCCAGGAAATGTGCGTTCGCCAGCTGAAGATGTTGAGTCGTTCGTTCAGCGAGGGATAGTCGCCCATCGACAGCATCACGCTCAATGCATAAAGCGCCGGCGGCACGAGTGCCAACGCCAGCAGCACCGCGTGGCGCGGCTTCATCACGCCCCTTTCGGCCGCGAGGCACGCCGCACCGACCGCCGGCACGAGCACGATCTGCAGAAAGACCGCGGAACTGCTCATCGCCAGCGATCCGGTTGCCGCCAGCAGCAAGGCGCACGAGTTCCTGCGGGATGGTGCATCGAGAAGGGTTGCAAGAGCATTGAGTTGCAGTGGAATTCCGAGTCCCCACAGCACCGATTTACCCTGCCAGGTGCGCGTCAGCAGGTAGCTGCCGGGCATGTCGTACCCGGACACCGAAAACAGCCAGTATCCGCTGATTCCAAGGATCGCCAGGGGGGCCAGGCGGCGCCCCAGGATGTGTCGCGACAACAATTCCCATTGCGTCGCATACACCAGCGCGAGCAGGATCGGCGGCAGCAGGGTGTAATGACTGATCATGGGTGGGACGCCGCTCCAGCGGCACAGCGTCGCCCCCAGCAGCTCCCACGCGAGCAGCCGCGTGTGCGGCGGAACCGGGAATCCCTCCCCCGGGTCGCTCGGCGCTTCCGCGTTCAGCGGTCCTCCCTCCGAATAACGCAGGACGGACGCGAGGTAGAACGTATCATCCCAGTCGGGGCGTGCGATCCACGCCACCCCCGCCATCTGCACGGCGACCGCGGCGACCGCCGCAACTCGCCACAGGCGCGGCGCCGGCCGGTCGCGGAGCCCGGGATCCAACTGCAGATGGCGATTGAACAACCCGATCAGCAATCCAGTGATCCAGACGACGGCCCCGGTTGTCAGCAGCAACGCCGGCCACGGCAAGCCGGGTCGCAACTCTCCGGCGAGAAGCCAGGCGTGCTGGAGCGCGTAGGCCAGGCAGCCCCAGGCGACCAGATACGACGTTCGCCGCGATTCCGCAAACACTGCGCCATTCGTTGTGTGACGGTCCACATCGGGGCTCGTGCCGGAGCGCGGTCCAACTGTCTCGCGCGATCGGCGACTCAATCGCCAGGCCACCAGCGTCCAGGCAACCCACCACGGAGCCAGAACAGCCCAGAACATCCCGGATTTCCACCCGAAGTACAGGGCGGGCCAGGCGGGAATGGCAAACACAGCGAGCGAATAGGCAAATCCGGCCGCAGCCAGAAACGCCCGGTTCACCGGTCGGGGGTGCAGTGCCCGCGCCGTGAGCCAACCCGGCGCGATGAAGACGCAGAGGAGTCCGTAGTATGCCAATACCCACATGTGCAATCTTGACGTCCGAAGGCTTCTCAGTACCTCAGCATCCACAAGCGTCGCGACGAACCTGGTTGCTGGCCCACGCCCGCGGAGCAATAAAAGATGATGTCTTCCTTCGGGCTCACCCAGATTGGTCCCTCAATCGGTCCTGTGACGTCCGCGTCGGCCAGAGGACGCGGCAACCCGAACGGCATCTCCCACTGGCTGCGGATCGTGAACCCCAGACCGTGATCCGAGCCGTAATAGGCCCGCATGCGGTTCGCCGCAATAAAGTAAAGCGGGAAGGCGTCCACCATGAGCAGCGGCTCCGGAGGAACGAATCCACTGCCGGTCTCATTCCGCTCGCACATCAGGATTTCCCGGGATGCCGGGTCGGGCACGCTGCGGGAAAATGCGACACGGTCGGCATCCAGGAACTGGGGGAAACCGATGCGGTGACCTTCGTCGTTCAGGTGCGGGCAGGTCCACTCCGCCGGCGGCGGGAATTCTGCGCCGCGCGAATCACGGCGAGTCGACATCAGCACCGGGTCGGAATCCGACCGCGCGAAGATCAGCTCCAGTCCGTCCGGAGACAACGCGGGATACGCTTCGCATTCGGCCGTGGCGCAGGAACTGATCAGCCGCGGCGGCGAGAACGCGTCGGACGGGGACGGCCGGTCCGCAAGATAGAGATCATATCCGGTGCCGGGGTTGCCCATGGCGCCAAAGACGACGATCCTCAAGTCCGCGGAAAGCGCCGGTGAAAATGCCGTATTGAGTTCCTCGAGCCCCGGCAGCAGGACCGGAGTTCCGGTTTGCAGCCCGGGAATCGACGGCACCCGGGGTATCGGCGCCCGCATGGCGATCGCCCGTGCCGCAATCCGCTCGGGTGACGACTCCGCGAGGGGCGTCCGCACGGCCTGCGGAAACCTCTCCGGCCTCGACAGGAACCACCAACTGGCAATCAGCCCGCCCGCAAGGAGCGGCGTTGCCGACAGGAGCACCCTGGGCCACCGCCGCTGAACCACCGGTTTCTGCCGCGAATTCGGGACGCGGCTGCTGGAGGGCTTGGAGATGTCTCGCGGCAAGGAGCCCGAATCAGCCGTGCGGCCCGCAGCCCGTGTCGCGGGATCGGAGGCCTTCGGTACGGGAGGTGTGGTCTTCGGGGCAGGAACTGCGGGGTTTTTGGGAGGACTGGCAGCCTCGGGCGCTTGACCGGTGGTCGTCAGCGCTGCCTCAGACGTGGATGTCGCAAACAGGCCCGCCACCAGGCGCACCGGAATCCAGTCGTGTCCTTCTTTTCGGACGTGCTCGTCCGGCCCCAACTCTCCCCGTTGAAAGAGCTTCTGGATCTCCAGGAACGTCAGGGGTCCCCCTTCCGAGTCAGCCGCTCGGAAAAACCAGCGTTCCTGCATTGCAAGTCACTCCGCCCCGACAACCTGCCACTCACACTTGATCGGCGGGTACACGCCGTCTGATGCCTAGAAGTCCCCTGACGGGATCACGGCATCGCGGAGCGCACCCGCTGCACTGCTCCCCTGTGGAGTCACCAGCGCCCCATACGTGCGGCCATCGATCATCTCGGAAATGAAGCGAACATGGCCGTCCCCGAACAGGACATGGACGCCCCCGGTGTGACAGGATGACGGCCATGGCGCCTGACCTTCGGCCTGAGACCGCGACGAATTGATGGATTCGAATTTTGCCGGCACTTCTGACTGGCTGTTGGCCCGGGAATAATCGACTTGTCCCGGCGCGCAAGTCAGATTTTCGCAGACGTATCCGCTCAGGAAAAAGCAGTTGCGCCACGGTTCGGGGGACGACCAGCCGGAGTGCGACACATCATTGGGGTCGTATCCGGCGCGCACGTTTTCGGCAATCAGAATGGTGTTCGACAATCCGTCCGTCACGGTCGCCATGCGGTGATGTCGCACGGTGCCGCTGCCCAGCGG
>CAZWGW010000484.1:0-5911 GCA_964633565.1 uncultured Planctomycetaceae bacterium | reverse complement strand
GTCCCAATACTGATTCTGCGTGTAGACCTGCACGAACCGCACGCCCCGCTCGATCAGCCGGCGGGCGAGCAGGCAGCCGTTCGAGAAGTGCGTGCTGCCGTATTCATCGCGGACTGATTTCGATTCACTCGCCAGGTCGAACGCCTCGGTCGCGGCGAACTGCATGCGGAAGGCGGTCTCCATCGCCCGGATGCGGGCCTCCAGCAGCGGGTCAGGGCCGCGCTCGGCCAGATGCTCGCCGTTCAGTTGCCGCATCAGCTCGAGCTGCCGCGATTGAGCGTCGGTCGTCGACAACGGGCCGTGCAGGAAGGGGATCAGTTTCTCCGGAGCGAGGTCGGAATGGTTGATGTAGGTCCCCTGGTGCTCCCCCGGCAGGAAGGCGCTCGTCCACAGGATCGAGAAACGCACCGGACGCCCGGGACAGAGGACGACGTAGCCCGGCAGACTCTCGTTTTCGGTCCCCAGGCCGTACGACATCCACGACCCCATCGACGGCCGCGTGGGGATGATCGTGCCGTTGTTCATGAGCAACAGCGCGGGACCATGATTCGGATTGTCGGTGTAGACGGAGCGGATGACGCACACGTCGTCGATGCACTGGCCGAACTTCGGCAGCAGTTCGCTGACGGGCACACCGCTTTCACCGCAGGGCGTGAACTTGAACGGCGACGGGAGCAGTCCCGCCGTGGCGCGTTCGGTCCGCAATCGGACCGCCTCGGGGCGCTCGCCGGCGTATTGAGCGACGAGCGGTTTGGGGTCGAAGAAGTCCCCCTGATAGGGACCGCCGTTCATGAAGAGCTGAATGACGCGCGTCGCCCGCGGCGCGAAGTGGGGCGCGCTCGCTGGCGCGGCGCTGATGTCGCGCGTCAGCATGCCGGCCAGTCCCAGCGCGCCGAACCCGCCCCCCAGCGCCTGGATGGCGCGTCGGCGCGAGCAGATCCCGCCTGCCGGGCGGGACCCGGCAGTTGGAAGTCGTTCGACACTCGCGGTCCCGTCCGGCAGACGGGACCTACTTTCGTCCAACGTCATCACTCGTCAATCCACAAACAGACACTCATTCAAACCGAGCAGCGCCTGTACGTACGGTTGCCAACGGTCTACCGCCGAACCGTTGTCCGCTGAAGCCGACAGAAAAATCAGGCCAACGGACCGTTCGGACTCTGTCGGCAATCGGCCGAACAGCAATTCGTATACACGATCGATGCGCTGGTTGTCGCTTCCGTCGGGTGATTCCCCGCACAAGTGTTTGGCGAGTGCCGCCGCCTGCCGGCCGACGAACGGGCTGTTCAGCACAAACAGTTGCTGCAACGGCGTCGTCGTCAGGTCGCGGCCGGGGCTGTGCGCGGACGGCTCCGGGAAGTCGTACAGCCGCAGCATGTCGTTCATCTCATCCCGGCCGACCTTGCCGTAGACGGTCCGCCGGTCATTGGCGGCGTCGGCCAGTTCGCGCGCCGGACCACCGAGCGCCGGGTCGAGATTGCCTGCGGCGACGAGCATCGCATCCCGCCAGGCTTCGATATCGAGACGGCGGCGGTTCATCCGCCACAGGAGGCGGTTCTCGGGATCGACGGCGAACGCCTCGTCGCCAGGCGCGCTTGACTGCCGGTAGGCGGCCGACAGCATGATCTCCCGGTGCAGCCACTTGAGCGACCAGCCGTTCTCGATAAACCGCGCCGCCAGGTCGTCGAGCAGTTCTGGATGCGTGGGGCGCTCCCCCTGCGCGCCGAAATCGCTCGGCGTGCGGACGATCCCCTGTCCGAAGTGTTCGCGCCATGCCCGGTTGACGATGACCCGTGCCGCCAGGGGCCGGGCGTCGTTCAGGATGGCCTCTGCCAGTTCCAGCCGGCCGCTGCCGCGCTCGAAAGGAGAGCGGTTCGGTGACGAGAGGACCTGCAGGAACCGGCGCGGCACGACGTCGCCCGGGTTTGCCGGGTTGCCGCGTCGGAAGACCGGCAGGTCGAGTGCTTCGCCGGGATGCGTGTCGATCTTCGTCGCGTCGGGACCGTCCGGCAGGACCTGTACGCTGGCCTCTTCCACGAGGTGCGCCCACGGCTCGTCGAAGTGTGGCGTGGCCGCGCGAACCTGCTCGATCCCGGACTTGAGTTTCCGGGCCTCCTCTGATTCCTTGTCCTGCAGCTTGTCGAACTCCGCCTGGAGCCGGTCCACCCGTTTCCGTGCGGCGATCACGGTCTGCGCGGCTTCCCCCTTGAGCAGCGGTCGATCGGCCAGTTGCGTGCTGGCAAAGACCCCGGCCAGCGCGTAATAGTCCTGCATCGTGATCGGGTCGAACTTGTGGTCGTGGCACCGCGCGCACGAGGCCGTCAGCCCCCGGAACGTACGCGAGACGGCATCGATCCGTTCGTCCCACTCCTCGGCCACGATCGTCATGATGACGTCCGGTGCGAGCCGCAGCTCTTTCCAATAGGTCGGGCTGAGTCCCAGGAAGCCCAGGGCCGCAAGGTCTTCGGCCGGGGTCTCGTCGAGGAAGTCGGCCGCCAGTTGCAGCGTGACGAACCGGTCGTAGGGCAGGTCCTCGTTGAACGCACGGATGACCCAGTCGCGATACAGCCACGCCCGGTCGGCCGACTTGAGCCAGCTCGGGGTTTCGTCGGTGTAGCGGGCGGCATCGAGCCAGTGCCGGCCCCAGCGCTCGCCGTAATGCGGTGAAGCCAGCAGTCGATCGATCAGACGTTCGTAAGCGCCGTGCGCGTCGTCCGCCAGGAATCCCACGATCTCATCCGGCGTGGGGGGAAGACCGATGAGGTCGAACGTCGCCCGGCGGATGAACGTTCGGCGGTCCGCCTCGGGATTCAGCGACAGTCCGTGCTCCTCCAGGCGCGCGATGAGGAAACAGTCGATGCGGCTACTCACGCTCCCGCCGGAGGCCACGACCGGCGCGGTATGGCGTTCCAGCGGCCGCAACGACCAGAATTGCCGTGCGGTCTCAAAATCGATCGTCGCCGCTGCCGGGCGAACGTCGGCGCCGTATTCCGGCACGACCGCGCCCCGCGCGACCCACTCCTCCAGCAGCTTGATCTCCTCCTCCGGCAGTTTGCCGGATGGCGGCATCTGCAGGTCTTCGTCGGCGTAACGCACGGCCTGGATCAGGCGGCTCTCGTCCGGCTTGCCGGCGACGAACGCCACTCCGCGGCTGCCACCGGACTTCAGCCCGGCCGACGAATCCAGCGACAAGTCCCCTTCCCGCTTCTTGCCGTCGGACGAGTGACATTCGGCGCAGCGTTCGTGGAGCAACGGGCGGATGTGCTTCTCGAAGAATTCGACCTGCACAGCGTCGTTGGCGGGCGGTGCGGGACTCTCGGCGCAGACGGCAGTCGCCGACGTCGCAATGGCGACGGCGGCGGCAAAGGACCAGCCGTGTGGGGCGCGACAGAAGCTCGGCATCGGAACCAGAGGGCGGACTCGTTGCGGCGGGGCGTTCGGTTGGAATCGCATCAACAGATACTTCAGAATACCACACGAGCGGGGATGACGGCGAATCCGCAACGGCCGTATGCAATCGCTGAATCAGGATCGACAAACGTGACGCAGTTGACTCAGAAGCGTCCCCTCGTGGATCAGGTCGCCTGGATCACCGGCTCGTCCCGCGGACTTGGCCGCGTGATGGCCGAGGAACTCTGCCGACTCGGCGCGAAGATCGCCATCCACGGAACGCGGCCCGACAGCCCGAAGACATTCGGCGAAGGGGAATCGATGGTGCAACTGGCGGCCGACATCGCCCGGGAGTGCGGCGGCGAGACGATGCCCGTCTGGGGGGACGTGACAAGTCCGGCCGACATGGCCCGAGTGGCCGGCGAGGTCCGCGCACGGTGGGGCCGGATCAACATCCTCGTCTGCTGCGCCGGCGGCGATATCGGCGCGGAGGGAACGTCTGGCGGGCGCGGCGGCCGGCCTGAAGCCGATGACTGTCTCCACATTTCGCTCGACGACGTGCGGAGCGTGCTCGACCGCAACCTGCTGGGGACGATCCTCTGCTGCCGCGCAGTCGCACCCGAAATGATGGCCCGCAAATCCGGGCGGATCATCACGATCGGCAGCATCGCCGGCTGCTCCGGCCGCGTCGACGGTGCGATGTACAGCGTCGCCAAGGCGGCCGTGCACGAATACACGCGATGTCTCGCCGTGCAGATGCGCCCCTTCAACGTCCCCGTCAACTGCGTCGCCCCCGGCGGCACGGTGACCGAGCGCTTTCTCCGGATTCACGAGATCGACCAGTCGCGGATGGTGACGGACGGGACCCTGGAGCGCTACGGCCGGCCGCACGAGATCGCCTCCGTCGTCGGCTTCCTGTGTACTCCGGCCGCCGCGTTCATCAGCGGCCAGGTGCTGCGCGTCGACGGCGGCGGGCAGACATTCCCCGGTTGAGTTGTGGTTCCCGCACATGATCATCGACGCCCACCAGCATTTCTGGAAACGCGGCCAGTTCAACACAGCCTGGCTCAACGTGCCGCAGCACCGGCCGATCTGCCGCGATTTCCTGCCGGAGCACCTGGAGCCGCTTCTCGACGCGGCCGGCGTGGACGCGACGGTGTTCGTACAAACGCAGCACGACGTGGCCGAGAACCGCTGGGCGCTGGGACTCGCGGACCGGCACAACTGGATCGGCGGCGTCGTCGGCTGGGTGGACCTCGCGAGCGCGCGGTGCGAAGAACAGTTGCTGGAATTCAAGGACGATCCCCGCTTCGTCGGCGTGCGGCATGTCACTCAGGACGAGCCCGACGTGGACTTCATCGTCCGTCCCAATGTGCTGCGCGGGCTGAAGTTGCTTGAGCAGCACGGCGTGCCGTTCGACCTCCTGTTCTACGTGCAGCACCTGCACCATGTCCCCCGGCTGGCGCGAGAATTGCCGAATCTCAAGATGGTGATCGACCATCTCTCAAAGCCGCACGTCAAGGAGCGGATTCTGGATGACTGGGAAGCCAACTTCCGGGCCGCAGCGCGATGTCGCAATGTGTACTGCAAGCTGTCGGGGATGATTACCGAGGCCGATTGGACGCACTGGAAGCCTGCCGATCTGCGGCCGTACGTGGATGTGGCGCTGCACGCCTTCGGTCCGCAGCGACTGATGTTCGGGAGCGACTGGCCGGTCTGCGAACTGGCGGGAAGCTACGGGCAGGTAATCGCCGCGCTCCGCGAGTGTCTGGGAGCGCTGAGCGAGACGGAGCAGGAACGGGTGTTCGGCGGGACCGCGAAGGAATTCTATGGCCTGCGCATGTGACGATGTCGCAGCCGACGGACATGATGCCCTCCGCGTCGTGGTGCGCGCAGGAGCGTGAAATGCGGTCAGGAGAAATCAGCGGTGTTGTGAAACGGTTCTACGCGTCCGGACGTATCGAACCACGCCGTCGGCGCGCCGGGGCCGATCGACCGTCTGCTGCGTGCGTTTCATTGATCAGGTCGGCCAACCGTTTCTCCCAGAATTCGAGTTCACCCGGCGTGGCCCCGGGAGCCGACGTCGGTTGAGGGTTCTCGTGTGACGGTTGCGAGGCGGCTTCCTGACCGGCAGCCGGCTGCGGCGCGGTGCGGAAGTCCGCAACGTCCACGTCGCCGAACTCCGCCGCCCACGCGGCCACTTCGTCAGGTGCGAGCTTCGCGGAGGACCGCTCTTCGGGTGGTGCTTCCGCGTGGGACGCGCGCTGTGCCGCCGACTCGCAGGCGTCGAGAAATTTGTCGCTGTCGCGGACTTTGGCCTTCCGCCGGCGCGCCGCCTTGTGCAGGCGATGGTCGCTGGAAACGACGAGCAACCGTTTCGGAGCGGAATGGGTGGCGATCAGATCCTCGATGACGTCGTCCGCCTCCTTGCCCGGCGGTGCAAACTCGACGTGCATGTCCTGATAGGTGCTCCAGCGGGCGGCGTCCGGCGGCGGATCCTTTGCATCAAAAATGATCGTCG
>CAZWGW010000483.1:0-5914 GCA_964633565.1 uncultured Planctomycetaceae bacterium | reverse complement strand
AGTTGCCCCAACTCCAGGGCCGTTTCTTCCCGCTCGGCCGCGGCGGCCTGCGCGGCGGCCGTGTCCTCCTGCGAGCGCTGCCGTGCCTCGATGTACTGCGCGAAGAACACGATCAGCGTCATGTCGAGCAGCGGCGTCAGGTGGACGGCCACCTTGCGGAAGTGCGAACCGGTCATGCGCTCGTGCCTCCTCCACCGCCCGAGCCGGCCGTGAACGACAATTCCCGCTTGGCCCGGGCCACCGTCGCGCGCACGTGCTGGCGGTTCTCCGCCAGCCGCACGAACGGCGGCTCCAGAAAGCTGTTCAGAAACAGGAGGAGGATGAACGCCATGAGGCCCGCTCCCGTCGACCAGATTGCGTCGCCAAACCGCTGCACGATCGCCTGGATCGTGGCCGACTGCTGCAGCGCCGCGCCGATCGACAAGATCGTCCCCAGAATACCGGCGAGGGGATACGCTTCGATCATCGTCCGCGCCATGTTGTAGCAAGTCTCGAACAGCATCGAGTTCAGGTAGCGGCGTTTCTCGTCGAGAATGCTGATGCGGTGCAGGAGCGCCGCCCGGTCGGCCTGGCGCGACGGATCCCCCAGTGTGTCATTGACGTCCGCAAGGAACGCCTCCACCTGCTCGGACAGATGCGCCGTGGCGTCGAGCATGCTCTGGTGCTTGAGGCCCCGTGTGAAGTCGAACAGCGCGGACGCAATGTTCTTGAGGTCGCGCCGCGCCCAGGCCCACAACCCGAAGAACACCACCAGGTGCACGGTCGCCGCCGCGACAATCACATACGTGGACGCGTGCGCGATCTGATCGAGCAGTGCTGTCCCCGCCCCGGTGGTTGGCATCGGTTTACTTCCCCTCAGCGCTGCGGGCGTTCGAGGACGTACAGGGCGCTGTGCGCCCGCAGGTTGGCCATCCACGCCCGGTCGACCGCGTACCGGCCGATGATCGGCAACTCCTTGACGATGCGGAAGTTACCACGATCGGCGAGGTCCCGGAAGTCGAGCATCGTCAGAAAGTGCACGTTCGGCGACTCGTACCACTCGTAGGGCAGCGCATCGGTGACCGGGGCGCGCCCTTGCAGCACTACCTGCAGACGCGCCCGCCAGTGTCCGAAGTTCGGCACGACGACCAGCGCCCGCCGGGCGATGCGAAAAATGTCGTCAAAGAGTGTGAGCGGCCGAGCCACCTGTTGCAGCGTCTGGCTCAGCACGGCAAAGTCGAACGACCCGCCGGGGATCAGTTGCAGCCCCTCGTTCATGTCCATTCGCAGGATGGGGATGCCTCGCGCGGCCGCGCCCAGGAACTGCCCCAGGTCCACCTCCACCCCCTGGACACTGCAGCCGTGGTCGTCGCGCAGCTTCTGCAGCAGCCTCCCGTCCCCGCAGCCCAGGTCGATCACGCGGCTGCCGCGCTCGATGTGGGCCATCAGGATCTCGTCCGTCAGGGCCGATAGCGGGTCGGGCATGTATAGGCGCTTGGCGCACATGGACGATTACGCGAATAAGGGGACGGGAGTCATTTCGATCGGGGCGGCGTTCAATTACGGGTCTCCGCAGTGAATTGACTTCCGTCCCCTTTTTCGCCGTCGCGCGCGCGCCGATACGTTGTATCCAGGAACGGTTCGACGATCTGCCGCAGTGCGGGGAGTTCGGAATCGATCAGGAACGCGTCGTGGCCATGGGGGCTGTCGAGTTCAATGAACGTCACTTCGCGGCGGGCCTCGAGCAGGGCATGCACGATCGACTTGCTCTGGGGCGTCGGAAACAGCCAGTCCTTGTTGTACGAAACGACGAGGAATCGCGCATCGCTCGCGCCGAGGCAGCGGTTCATCGGACCGTGAACTGCCTCCAGGTCGAAGTAGTCCATCGCCCGCGTCAGCAGCAGGTAGCTGTTGGCGTCGAATCGTTCGACGAACTGCTTCCCCTGATGGTCCAGGTAGCTCTCGATCTGGAATTCGGTCTCCTTGAGCAGATCGTAAGTTAACTCTTCGCTGTGCTGCAGCCGGCGGCCGAACTTCATCTCGATCGCCTGCTCGGACAGGTACGTGATGTGCGCGATCATGCGGGCCAGTGCCAGGCCGAACCGCGGCTTGTCTTCATGGCCGTAATAGTTGCCGTTGTGGAAACAGGGGTCCGTCACAATTGCCCGCCGGCCGACTTTGTCAAACGCGATCGCCTGGGCATTGAGCCGGGCCGAAGAGGCCAGCACGATGGCGCACGAAATGCTGTCCGGGTAGCGTGCCGCCCACTCCAGCACCTGCATCCCGCCGAGACTTCCGCCGACGATCCCCAGCAGTTTGCGAATGCCGAGCCAGTCCACCAGTTCCTTGTGAACGCGCACGATGTCGGCCGTGGTGATGAACGGGAACCCGAGCGCGTATGGCTCGCCTGTGGCCGGATTGGTGCTGCTCGGGCCCGTCGTTCCCTGGCAGCCGCCGAGCACATTGGCGCAGATCACAAAATAGCGGTCTGTGTCGATCCCCTTACCGGGTCCCACGAATCCGTCCCACCAGCCGGCCTTGCGATCGTCCTCGTTGTGACGGCCGGCCACGTGGGCGTCGCCGGTCAGCGCATGGCAGATGAAAATCGCGTTGTCTCTCTGCGGCGTAAGTTCACCGAGGGTTTCGTATGCGACCGTGACTGGTCCGAAGGACTTGCCGCTTTCGAGCGCAAGAAAGTGCGGTGGCTCAAACAACGTCGCGGATTGACGTTCGACGAGTCCCACTGACCTGTTGGGTGCGCCTGAAACGGGAATTGTCTCAACCGACATGCCGTTGCGACTTGAACTGCACCTTGATCGGCCCTCGACGATCCACATCAACGGGGGCCACACGACCACAAGTGCATGATTATATGGCCGCGGGCGGCGGAATTCGAGTTGTCCTGAAGCGGCGTCTGGCCGGGGTGCCGGAATGGGGACCGGCATCGTCCCGGACGGTGATTTCCATGCACAATGAATCCAACAGGAAAGGCCGGGAATGCAACAGACGCATTTCCGGCCCAAAGAGCATTCCGGAGTTCTGCCCTGCAGCAGACCCGCGGCGGAGCCTGGCAGCGGAACCCGGACGAGGGCGGCCTGCTGCCGGTTAGAATCGCCGGCAGTTCGGGCAATAGCCCGGTGTCAGAAACTGCTGCGTCGCGGTTTCAAGCGAGACCGGCGCGGCGCCGGAGCGATACGTGGCAAGGACATTCTTCAGGGCGGCCGGCTCCAGATGTTCGCTGGTCCGGTACACCTGCCATTTCTGATGCGCGTCGATCACGACGACCCGGGGGAGCGCCTTGGAACCGAACAATTCGTGCACCTTCTTGCCATGCTCAGTTCCGGTGTCGATTTCGGCGACGACATAGTCGCCCAGCAATTCAGCAATCTTTGCGTCCTCCCTCAGGACCTCGACGTCGATTGCGGCCCCGGAGGCGACCTCCCCGGCCGGAGGATTGAGGACGACCAGCATTGGCCGCTGCACGTCGGCAGCCGCACGCCAGGCCTCAGTATAGTTCTGGAAATTCTGATCGCCGGATTCGGCATTCATCCCATTGAACGTCGCGCCGACAACCAGCAGCAGAGCGGTTTCCAAGTACATAAGAATTCCTTTCTTTGGTAATCGCAGGGCGCGCAGTGCGGGCGCACAATCTCCCGCAGAGCGCTGAAAGACGGTCGCCACATCGACATGATGCGGCATTCATCCGGCATTCGCCGGAGACTTCAAGCAGGGGTCAGGCTGTCGAGATGCGGCACTCCTTTTTCGCTCGGCGCCCCAGTGCGCCAAGAGGCAGCGGCAGGACCCCTCCAGCCATGCTGCCATTATCCACAAGCCCGGCACATGATGACGAACAGGCAAAAGTTGTCAAGTATTCCGATCCGTCAATCTGGCAATATGCGGCGAATTGCGCAACACCAGTCAAGATTTCAGGTTGAGACAGCGAGTCTCTATTGCGTCCCTCGGAAATCCAGTGTGCAGGATGGACCGGGAGACGTTGGGACCGGGACCTTAGCAGGCGGCCTCTTCGACGTCGGTCAACAATTGCACCAACTGCAGCACCCCGCGCGGGCTGAACGGCTTGTTGACCACGGCGGCGATCTGCAACTCGCGCTGCAATGCCTTGATCGGCAATTCAAAGGCCTTGGCGGTGAGCAGAATGATCGGAAGATCGGCAACCCGGAAGTCGCCGCGAATCTTGCGGCACAGTTCAAGCCCGTCCATCAGCGGCATCTGGCAATCGCTGATCAGCAGGTCCGGTGCGTCGCGGTCGATGATGTCCCATGCAGCCTGGCCGTTGTCCGCCAGTTCCACCTGGAACCCGGCCTTGCGCAGGCGCAGGCCGATCGTGCGCGTGATGTGTGGTTCGTCGTCGCAGACCAGAATCCGACGGGACATCTTGTGCTCCGTGATGACCGAAGTTCGTTCCGCGGCAGGCCTGCCTTGCGCGGACCGACGAGTCACAATAACCTAGGCCGCAACCTGCGGTCCGTCCAATGTTATTGTCCATTCGGAGAACTCCGCGGTGTTTTCCGCATCGACATAGCCCGCAACGGGCTGCGTTTGTGGGTCGATGCACTCCGCCGTGGAGTGTTTCATCGTGAATCATCGCCAGATTCGGCACAATCCGATCTTCGCGGACTACGGGAGCATGCCTGACGACCGGCGCAACCGGAATGCATCGGGCATCCGCT
Source organism: uncultured Planctomycetaceae bacterium (assembly GCA_964633565.1). Taxonomy (GTDB): domain Bacteria; phylum Planctomycetota; class Planctomycetia; order Planctomycetales; family Planctomycetaceae; genus CAZWGW01. The sequence continues at coordinate 1,244 of CAZWGW010000483.1, read as the reverse complement.
CCACTTCGTGCGGCGAGAGCAGCCCGTCGGCGAGTTCGGGGAAGTCCTCGCGGACATGCCAGCGGCCGAGGACGTCGAACATGGCTTCGCAGTCCGTTTCGGCCAATCCGAATTTGTGCTTCAGGATGCGTGCGTCGTCGGGTGGGATGTCCTGAAACTGGCTGATGAGCAGAAAATCCCCTTCGTTGGCCAGGTCCAGATGGAGCGCCTGGATTTCCCGGGCCAGATTGATGTTGACCGCCGTGCGCAACCGCCGGGGTCCTTCACTCAGAAAGCGGCGCGCGGTTGCGGCGTCGGTCACGATCAGCCGGGCGGCCGTCTCGCAGACGGCATAAATCACGCTTTCGTCAACCAGCGACGCTTCGCGGACAGCCGCGGCGCAGTGCTTGTGCCACGTTTCGGCAAGCAGGTCCACTTGCACCTGGGGGGGCACCTGTTTGAGGAACGGCACTTCCGTCAGGAAGCCGAACGGGCGCTCGCCGGACGCGCCAATCTGCTCGGCGAGCACCATCCGCTCGAGGGTGTCGCAGACCGCAAGCCGGAATGCGGCATACGTGATCTCCGACGCGGGGAGCAGGTCGTTGCAGATCTTGAGCATGTTTGGCATCGTGGCAAGAGTTATGCCCGAACTCAAGCCGAATCTCCCGCCAGCAGCGATGATTGGCGGAACCTGTTGTGGTCGCTGGCCATAAGCACCGCGCGCTGCAACGGGTTCGCCCAATCCGCAGGCCACTCAATGTCGCCAACGCTCAACATCACGCTTGCGATGCGGTAGATTCGCTACGAGATGCAGAACCTGCATGGCCGGCGCAACCTCTGCGCCGAACCGCGCTGAACGGCTGCAAAAAGGGGACCAGTAGTGGACGCGGTCACAACTCTCCTGGAGTCCGATGATCCAGCCGATCGAGCGGAGGGGATCAGCCGCGCGCGGGGCTCCACCAATCCGCAGGTTGCGGCAAGCCTCGCGCGCCTGGTGCGGAATGACGCGGTCGCCGACGCCCAACGTCAGGCAGCCGCGGAGGCGCTCGGCGCGACGTCCGTCATCGTGGCGCACGAAGCGCTGTACACCATGCTGGCCGGCAACGATCCGCGCCTGCGGGGCTTTGCCGCGGTGGGGCTGGGACAGATCCCTGCCGAGCGCAGCGTGCTCGCCCTCCTGACGGCACTGGCGGACAACGTGAACACCGTCCGGAACCTGGCCGAACGAAGCCTGCTCGCGCTTCCGGATGCCATTCGTGAGCACG
>CAZWGW010000482.1:0-5928 GCA_964633565.1 uncultured Planctomycetaceae bacterium | reverse complement strand
ACCGGCCGGCGGTGTGTCCAGCGTGCAGGCGGCAAAGTCGAGGATGTACGGCGGCGTCACAAAGCTGATCTCCAGAACGAAGGTTTCGTCGTCGAAATCCTCCAGAAAGGGGATCGCAAAGCCCTGGATTCTGTATAATGATTTCTGGCGGAGGCGATGGTAGACGTCGCGTTCCCGTCTGTACTTGTACTCGTTACGGAACACCTTCAGGATATTATCGTCAACGAGTTGCCAGACGAACGCGTCCACGCCGAACCCCATGATGTCCTTGATCTGGAGCGAACGGTCGGCGCAATAGTCGTCGCGACGCCGCAGGACCTCTGAAGGAATCTCGATCATGACCCAGTCCGTTGATGCGGAACGTTACTCCAGGGTCGCGACATTTGAACTTGTCGCGAACGGCCGGAGTTACAGCCCGTCGCACGTATCGCGGGACTGGATCATACTCGACAAAGCGGCCGAAATCCCCCCGTGTGACGCCGACCTCTACATCCGCGTCGAGGGGGAAGAGATGCACCGCCGCATCCGCCTGCCGCAGGGGGCGAGCGCCGATTCGGACCGCGTGGTGATCGAGCGCTACTGAGTCTTCGGCGCGCATCGCGCGCCTTTTGATGCTGCGTTTTCGGACGCGCTGTAACCGCTGCGCTGTCGCCAGTGCGCGACGCACAGGCCAAGAATTCGGGCGCCCTTGGCACATCCACCACCCGAATTCTACGCGAATTCGGCTACCCCGGACCGCCCAGGATCCGACCCATGTTCCGCTTGTACGCCTCCACTCCGGGCTGACCGTACGGGTTGACGCCGATCAGCCGCCCCTCGACCACCGTCGCCAGCATCAGCATCTGCAGGAGTTGCCCCAGGCAATAGGCGTCCAGCCGTGGCAGCACGATGTCGGCCGTGGGACGCAGCGCCTCGGCGTAGGCCTCGTTCGTCCCCTGGAACGCCGCCCGCAGCAGTTCGGGCATCGTCTTCCCGGCCAGCTTGTTCAGTCCGTCCTGGTCCTCGTTCGCCGGGACAGCCGGCACCTTGAGCGGCTCGCTCGACGGCTGTTCGACGATCACGTTCGTAATCAGCTTGTCTCGCCGTCCTTCCTGGTGCTGCTGCCCTCGGCTGTGCAGGTCGCGCGTGTTGACCACCGTGATCGGCGTCGCTCCATACTCCTGGTGATGCTTCACCTTCCCCAGGCTCTCCGCCAGCAACTGGTCGTACCACAGGCCGGCCGCCTCCAGCCGCTTGCCCCACGTCGACAGCACGCGGATCGTCATGCCGCGCTCCCGCTCCAGCAGATGTCCGGTGGCGACATACTCCAGCACCGGGTTCTCGCCGCATGGCGCTTCGCGGAACCGTTCCGTCATGTCGGCCGCGCCGCGAAGAAGTTGCCCGATGTCGATCCCCAGCACGGCCGCCGGGTACAGTCCCACGGCTGTGAACACCGAAAACCGCCCCCCCACGCCGTCCGGCACCGGAAAGACGTCCGGATAGCCCCGCGCATCGGCAAAGCTCCGCAGCTTGCCGACTTCGCCCGTGATGGGCACGACCAGCGACCGCACGAAGTCCGACTGTGGGCCGTAATACTGTTCCAGCGACTGGCGAAACAGTCGAAAGCCCGCCGCCGTCTCCAGCGTCCCCCCCGACTTGCTGATCACCACGATCCCCCAGCGGTGGTGCACCAGTTGTGGGTCGCGGCAATGCCGGCCGAGCAGTTCCAGCAGCCCGCGCGCGGCGTCGTTGTCGAGGTTCTCCCCTTCGTAGTACAGGCGCGGCGCGCCCTCACGTTCCTCGCGCGTCAGTTCGTTGTGATACGGCCGGCAGAGCGCCTCGAACAGCGCCCGCAGCCCCATGTACGAGCCGCCGATCCCGAGCAGCACCAGTCGGTCGATCTCCGCCCGTAGCCGCACGGCCGAGGCTTCGATCCGCCCCAGCAGACTCACGGGCGCCCCTGACCCGTCCTTTTCGTCGCGCTCCATCAACAATCGCTGCGGCAGATCGATGAACCCCGCATCCAGCGGATGCTTCTCCGCGGGCACTGCCAGACCGGAGTGCAGCAGCACGACGTCATCCAGCACCTCGCGCCGCGCCGCTTCCAGTCGTGGCCGCAATCCCTCCCATTGCGCCTCCGGAATCAGTTTCCGCGCCGCCGTCGGATCGTAACGCAGCAAAGCCGTCATCATCGTTCCCTCAGTTGATCGCCGCACTTCCACCAAACGACCAAACCACCAACTACCCCGCCGCAGGCGGCGCAATCCCGAAATCCTCGATCGTCAGCAGCGACCGAAATTCAATGCCGCGAGCGGCAAAGTTCGCCGCTCCCCCTTCCATGCGGTCCACAATCGCCGCTACCGCCGTCACTTCGCAGCCGAACTCCTGGATGCGGTCGATCGCCAGCAGCGAACTGCCGCCGGTCGTCACGACGTCTTCGACAATCACTACCCGCGCCCCGGGCCGCACCGGTCCTTCCACATAGCGCTGCGTCCCATGCCCCTTCGGCTCCTTGCGGACGAGGAACCCCTCCAGGTCGCGCCTCTGCTCGGCCGCCACGGTCAGCACGCCCGCCACAATCGGGTCCGCGCCGATTGACATCCCCCCGACCGCAACGTACTCAATGTCTCGCAGCAACTCCAGCAGCCCGGCGCTGATCAGCCGCAGCCCGCGCGAATGCAGCGTGACCTGCTTTCCGTCGAGGTAGTAGCTGGCTTTCTTGCCCGAAGCGAGCGTGAACTCGCCGAACTTCAGCGCGCGTTCCCGAAACAGACCAATCAACTGCTGCTTATCATACATTGCAACCGTTCCTGCACCGCGCTCCCAGGACCGTAGCCGCGGCGCTGGCGCCATCGCCAGTGCGCGAGCCACAGGCCAGAATTCGGGCGTCGTCGCGCGACCGGCAAACTGCTGCTCGCGCGCAGGCTATGGTAGTGGCGCCTCCCGGAATTGGAAGCCGCCGCACGTTCCGACGCCTTGGTAATCTCGCGGGAAATCCTGCAACCCGCGCCGTCGGCAGATTCGATGAAGCCGCGCCCCCCGGAACGCCGATCTTAACAATGAATGGAATGTGTCAGCACGCAGATCCGGCCAGGATGACCGCGATTGGCAGCCGTGGCGTGCTGATGTGGGGACACAGCAGGGAAGGCGAACGAATGCGGCCCAGACTGCGGCTTTTTACGGGGGACGATGACGCGGAGGGGGGCACGGCACTGGCCGAACCGACCGTCTCGATCAGCTTTGGCGAGTTCTCCCGCATCGTCAGCGACGCCCGCCGGTTCGACCGGACGTTCCTCTCCGATTTCGAGGACGACACCGTCCAGGTCCCCGAAGACCTGTACGACATCCTCACCGCCTACTGGCGGCTGCGCCCAGGCGCCTGAACGCCCCTGCGTCGTCCGTAGCACGGATTTCCAATCCGTGGGCGCCGGCATTGTGCTTTTGCGTACGCACGGCTTGAAAATCCGTGCGACCTCTCCCACCGCTTGCCGCAACAAGCCCCCCGCACGATGATGCGCGCCTGAGGCGCGCTCATGTCCACCGCATCGTCCGGCAACTCCGGCCGCTCGCTCCGCACCGACGCCCTGGCGATCTGGCGCGCCGCCGTCGCGGCCGTCGACTCGCAACGCCTCGTCGAACAAGTCGTCAACTGCACGGGGGACCGCCTCTCCCTCTGTGGTCACGGCTTCACCCTCGCGGACGTCGACCGGCTCTGTGTCGTCGGCGGCGGGAAAGCCGGCGCGGGGATGTCGGCCGGATTTGAGGCCGCACTCGCCGGCAGCCCCTGGGCTGACCGGGTCTCCGGCTGGGTCAACGTCCCCGACGATTGCGTGCGCCCCATGCGCTCCATTCACCTTCACCCCGCCCGCCCCGCCGCCCTGAATGAGCCGACCGAGGCCGGCGTCGCCGGTTCCGATCGCATCCTCGATTTCGTTTCGGTGCTGGGGCCGCGCGACGTCTGCGTCGTCCTGCTCTCCGGCGGCGGCAGCGCCCTGCTCCCCGCGCCGGTTCCGGAGATTTCCCTCGCCGACAAACAGGCCGTCACGCGGCTGCTCTCGCGGGCCGGTGCGAGCATCCACGAGTTGAACTGCGTCCGCAAGCAACTCTCGCGCATCAAGGGAGGGGGTCTCGCCCGCGCCTGCCGCGCGGGGACGCTCATCACACTCGTCATTTCCGACGTCATCGGCGACCCGCTCGAAACCATCGCGTCCGGCCCCACCGTCCCGGACTCAGAGACCCGCGCCGACGCTCTGGCCGTGCTGCGGAAATATTCCGACCCGGACGAACAGGTCCCTCCACCGGTGATTGCTTTCCTCGAACAGCAGTCGACTCCCGCGACAGTCCGCAACGACGCTCTCCGTGCAACACCCTCGACTCTCGACTCTCGACTCTCGACCCTCCACTCCCACGTCATCGGCAACAATCGCATCGCCCTCGATGCCGCCGCGCGGAAGGCCACCGAACTCGGATACTCGATCGACCGCCTCGTCACCGACCAGGCCGGAATCGCACGCGACGTCGGCGTCGCGCTGGCCGAGCAGTGTCTGGCACTGCGTGACCGCCCAGCGCCCCGTGCCCCGGCCTGCCTCCTCTCCGGCGGCGAACCGGTCGTCCACGTCGTCAAATCCGAGCGCCCCCAGACAGGGGGCCGCAACCAGGAACTCGTCCTCGCCGCCATTGAGCTCCTGTGGACCGACGGCATGGACCGGATCTGCCTCGTCTCCGGCGGGACCGACGGCGAGGACGGCCCCACCGACGCCGCCGGCGCATTCGCCGACGCCGCGCTCATCACAAACGCAAAATCACTCGGTCTCGACCCGGCTGAGTTCCTCCGCTGGAACAACGCGTACCCCTTTTTCCAGCAGGCCGGAGGTCTCTTGAAAACCGGCCCCACGCACACCAACGTGATGGACGTGCGCGTCGCGCTCGTCGATTCACCATAGTCACCGGCTGGGCTTCCACTCTCCCGTTTGGCCGCGAGAATCGTCAGGAACGTCAAACTCGCACGCCGCGCCGATCATCCATCCTCTGACCACAGGAGCCCCTGATGCCCTCCCGCACGTTTGTCGATAGAGCCCAATGTTCCCGGCACACGATTTTCCCCGGCGTCGACGTGTTCACCGCGGCCGGACAGCAGATGATGCTCTCCCTCGCGGAGTTCGAACCGCACGCCATCGTTGATGCGCATTCCCATCCACACGAGCAGGTGGGAATGGTTGTCGCCGGTGGCGCCACGTTCTATGTGGGTGACGAGGAGAAACTGCTCGGGCCGGGGGACATGTATTTCATTCCCGGCGGCGTCACACACCGTGTCGTGGCGACCGAAGAGGGACTGAAGGCCCTCGACGTGTTTCATCCCATTCGCGAAGACTACCTGTAATGCCGGCCGCAACACGACACATTCGACTCCGGCAGCCGCATGCGGTCCTGACGGCGTGCACGTGGCTGCTGTCGCTCGGCACGCTGCTGTTCCTCGCCGGTTGCCGCCTGCCGCACTGAGGTCGTTGATCGCCAGCGCGGGGTCCAACGCAGCCGAATTCGCGTAGAATTCGGGCGTCGAAGCGAGTGACGCGTATTCGCCGAAAACCGTAACCCGCAGCGTCAGCGAGGGACTGCGTTGCGTCGACGTCCAACCTCCTGCCTGACACCCGAAGCGATCATATTTTCCCGGCAAATCGCACAGAGCGCAACATCAGAGAGCGCAAGCGAGGCATTCGGACGACGAAAGAACGCAGCCCCTCGCTGACGCTTCGGGTTACGATGTCAATCGCCTTGCGCCACAAGCGCTACATCAAAACTCACGTTTCGGGTGACAATCATCTGCCCTGTACGTCAATCACGCCGCCGGCCGGCACGACACCGGAGCGGGACCTGTGGCTGGCATCGAGCAGCATCGTCAGTGACGGATCGTCGGGCCACCGCTGCAATGCGGCCGTAAAGATCCGCCCC
>CAZWGW010000481.1:0-5929 GCA_964633565.1 uncultured Planctomycetaceae bacterium | reverse complement strand
GCGGCCAACCCTTCGGCTCCGCAAACTGCGCGGGCGTCCCCTGCGCGGAGTTTCTGCGGCGAGAGATCTTCGAGCCGCTCGGCATGCACGACACGGCCCTCGGTACGCCCGCCGACTGGTGGGAAGGACGGAGCGGCTGTGAGCCGAAGGTGTCGCGCATCGCCGTAATTCGCGTTCCGCCGGAGCAGGAGGGGGGCGACGACTGGAACTGGAACAGCCGCTACTGGCGTTCGCTCGGCGCTCCGTGGGGGGGCCTGCTTTCGACGCCACGCGATTTGCTGATCTTCTGCCGGATGATGCTTCGCGGCGGGACGTACGGCAATGTCCGCCTGTTTTCACCCGCGACGGTGGACGCCGCCACGACAAACCAGCTCGACTGCCTGCCCGACCTGCCGGAGTCCGACCGCCGGTCGCGCGCGTGGGGTTTCGGCTGGCGGCTGAACTGGGCGGCCCACGGTTCCTGCTTCGGCGACCTGCTCAGTCCCCGCGCATACGGCCACTGGGGCGCCACGGGGACGCTGTTCTGGATCGACCCGGCCCGCGACGCCGCGGCGGTGATCCTGACGACCCAGCCGATGACCCGCGACGCGCCGCACCTGACGCGGCTGACGAATCTGATCGCCGCTGCAATGTGACTCTGCATCACCTTCCTATGCCCTGCCGCGCCGTTCTCTTCGACCTCGATGGCACTCTTCTCGATACGCTCGAGGACCTGGCCCACGCCGCCAATGCCGCGTTGTCGGCCTGCGGTCACCCCACGCATTCCGTCCCGGCATATCGCATGCTGGTCGGCGCGGGGGTGCGCAAACTGTTCGAGCGTGCGCTGCCGCCAGACAGAATGACGCCGGCGGAGATCGAGCGCTGTTCGGCCGTGTTCCGGGAGGCGTACGGCAAGGGCTGGAATGTCCGTACGCGCCCTTATGACGGCATCCGCGACATGCTGGACGCCGTCGCGAAGCGTGGCATCGCGATGACCGTGCTCTCGAACAAGCCGGACGACTTCACGCAGACCTGCGTCCGCGAGTTCTTCCCCGACGTCCCGTTCGCGCTGGTGCTCGGCGAGAAACCGGGCGTCCCCCCCAAGCCCGACCCGACCGGCGCGCGGCGGATCGTGGCGGCGCTCGGCATCCCGCCGGAGGAGTTTCTCTACCTGGGGGACACGTCGATCGACATGGAGACGGCCCGGCTGGCCGGGATGCGCCCGGTCGGCGCGCTGTGGGGGTTTCGCAGCCGGGAGGAACTGGAGGGGGCGGGGGCTGCCACCGTCATTGAGCAGCCGCGGGAATTCATTCCCAAGGTTGTGGACGATTAAGTGCGATCAATGATCGGCAGTAGGTCACCTGCCCGGTTCCGCTGACGGGGGACCAACGATCAGGTCTGCGTCATATTGTTTCTCCATCAACTGGCCCTCGGCGTCGTGAACGGGAATCACGACTCGCACATAGTAGGCGCCCTGCACGTCGGGCGCGACGATCTCGCTTTCAAACTCACAGTCGGCCTCATTCACCGGGAATGACAGCGCGATGTCGGCTTGGGCAGTGATGAGTCCCGGTTGCGTTGCGTTCGGCCGAAGTAATTCCAATCGGACCGCCGGCCCCTGATGCTGATCTGGGGGAACTTTGAAGTGAAACAACCTGCGCACTCGAAACTTCTCTCCAGCAGGAACACGCGGCGTGTCTATGGCAAGGTCCGTAAGATCGACGACCACCCCAGAATCCCTTGGCTCTCGAATCGTGGTTGCCTGGACTTTCCTATCCAGCATGTTGACGTCAACGGTCTTGCGCAGCAGGTGCGAGCCGGCCGTCACGACACAACGCAGCGTCCCCGGCGTCCAGCCGCCGGCGCGCGGATGCAGCGTCAGGCTGAATCGACCTTCCGCGTCGAGCCGACAAGTGGCGCCCCCCTCCGGAAGCAATTCGCCATTCTCGAGGACGTGAAACAACTGAACGCGGACGTCAGTTCGGATTGGCGGATCGACCTGGCCGGCGAGCGCGATTGAGGAGGTCTTGAAGTAATTGTCTCGCGGAACCGGATGATTTAGCGTGAATTTCGGGGGCTCGGATCGCGCCGGTTCGTGTGGCAGCAGGGCTGCGACAGCCAACGTTATGGATCCAACGCGGAAGTGTGCGGTAAACATGTGCTCGCCTCCTGAGAATGCACCTCGACCCATTCGGACACGCAACGGCATTTCTGATTCTGCCCGGCAAACTACCAGCCTGCAATGTCCCTTGCACGATCAATTTCCTTCCGTCGCTTGCGGCAGGGGATCATCCCGCCTTTCCGGTGGAATAGCGAGCCGCTACGCTGGTATCAGGCAATTCTGATGACTGAAAGGCGTTTCATGCTCCTGCGGCAGAGAGTTCGTTTTTGCGGCCCGGCGTTTGTAGCGGCGATCGCCAGTGCGCAGCTTGCTCACGCGTCCGACGACATCGAATTCAACCGCGACATCCGCCCGATCCTCTCGGAGAACTGCTTCCGCTGCCACGGCCCCTCCAGCGCCAGCCGCGAAGCCGAACTGCGGCTCGATCAGCGGGAATCTGCGGTCGACAATGGGGCGATCACTCCCGGCAAGCCGGACGAGAGCGAACTGGTACGGCGGATCTCTGCCGACGACCCGGAAGAAGTGATGCCGCCGCCGTCCACGAAAAAATCGCTCACGGCCGGCCAGAAAGACCTGCTCCGCCGCTGGATCGCCGCCGGCGCGGAGTATCAGCCGCACTGGGCCTTTATTTCTTTTCCGGCAGAAGTCCCCGTCCCGCAGCCGGCCGACCCGCAGCACTGGATTCACAACGAGATCGATGCGTTCGTCCTCGCCCGTCTGCAGAGTGTAGAGTTGCGGCCCGACTGCGGAGCGACGGCGTGCAACCAGCCGAGGAGACCCCGCGCGAACGGTGGCTGCGGCGCGTGACGTTCGACCTGACCGGCCTGCCGCCGACGCTCGCCGAGATCGACGCGTTCCTCGCCGACGCGTCGGCCGACGCATACGAAAATGTCGTCGAGCGGCTGCTTGCCTCACCGGCGTATGGCGAGCGGATGGCCGGCGACTGGCTCGACGCCGCCCGTTATGCCGATACGTTCGGCTACCAGTCCGATCGCGACACGCACCTCTGGCCGTGGCGCGACTGGGTGATCCGCGCGTTCAACCAGAACCTGCCGTACGACCGGTTCATCACCTGGCAGATCGCCGGCGACATGCTGGAGCACCCGACGCGCGACCAGCGGCTGGCGACGGCCTTCAACCGGCTGCACCGGCAGACGAACGAGGGCGGGAGCATCGAGCAGGAGTTCCGCATCGAATACGTCGCCGACCGGGTCCGCACGATGGGGCTGGCGTTCCTCGGGCTGACGATCGAGTGCGCCCGCTGCCACGATCACAAGTACGACCCCGTGAGCCAAAAGGAGTACTACCAGCTCACGGCGTTCTTCAACAACATCGACGAGCACGGTCTGTACTCGCATTTCACAGAGACCGCGCCGACGCCGACGCTCAACTTGTACGAAGGAGACCAGGAAGCGCGGCACCTCGACCTGCTCGCGCGGATCGGGGCGAAGGAGGCCGAACTGGAGCGCGTCCGGCAGGCGGCCCGCGAACGATTTGATGCATTGACCGAGGCCGCGCCCGTCGCCTCACCGGAGCCGGTGGCGACGTTCACGTTCGACGACCTGCAACCGGCCGGCGATTACAAGCCGGTCCCCGGAAAATTCGGGCAGGCGATCGAATTCGGCGGCGACGACGCCTTTGTCTGCAAGGACGCCGGCGCATTCGGCCGGACGACCCCGTTCTCACTGGCGCTGTGGGTCCACCCGATGGAGCATCACCCGCGGCTGGTCGTCGTGCATCGTTCGCGCGCGGCGGAGGATTCGGCGTTCCGCGGTTACTCGCTCGTCCTCGACGACGGCCATCCCGTCATGTCGCTCATCCACTTCTGGCCCGGCAATGCGCTGCAGGTCCGCGCGAAAGACCCCATTCCGACGGGCGAGTGGACGCACCTCGCGGTAACGTACGACGGCAGCAGCCATGCCGCCGGCCTGCGCGTCTATGTGAACGCACGCCCCGCGGACTGCGAAGTCGTCCGCGACAAGCTCACTCGCGACATCAGTCACCGCGCCGAGTGGGGGGACTACGACGCCGGGGGCGTGCAACTGTCCATCGGCGCGCGGTTCCGCGATTCGGGGTTCAAAAACGGGGCAGTCGACGACTTCCGCGTCTTCGACCGCGAACTGTCTCCGCCGGAATTGTCTCTCTTGGCCGGGACCGAGGCGTGCGCCGAGTCGGAGTCCCGTTTCGCGCACTACTTATTGCGGTCCGATGCCGGGTATCTGGCCGTCGCGGCCGAGTTGCAGAAGCTGCGGACGGAAGAGAACGACCTGATCGGCCAGGTGAAGCAGATCATGGTCATGGAGGACCTGCCGTATCGGCGGCCGACGTACGTGCTGGCCCGCGGGGCGTATGATGCACCGCGCGACCGGGTCTCACCCGACACACCCGCGGGGATCTTTGCCATGCCGGAGGAGTCTCCCCACAACCGGCTGGGGTTCGCGAAGTGGCTCGTTGATCCCCGTAACCCGCTCACGGCCCGCGTGGCGGTGAACAGGTTCTGGCAGATCTTCTTCGGCCGCGGACTCGTCGCCACGAGCGAAGACTTCGGCAGCCAGGGGCAACTCCCAACCCACCCGGAACTGCTCGACTGGCTCGCCCGGCGGTTCGTCGACAGCGGCTGGAACGTCCAGGAACTGTGCCGACTGATTGTTCTGTCATCGACCTACAGGCAATCGTCGACGCCGCGAGACCCGAAGTTGTATGAGTCCGATCCCGACAACCTGCTGCTGGCGCGTGGCCCGCGGCACCGGTTTTCGGCCGAACAGGTCCGCGACAACGCGCTCGCCGTGAGCGGGCTGCTCGTGCCGACCGTCGGCGGGCCGAGTGTCTTTCCGTACCAGCCGGCCGGGCTGTGGGAAGAATCCGGCACCGGCAAGTCGTATCACCAGTCGACAGGCGAGGGCCTGTACCGCCGCAGCCTGTACACATTCTGGCGGCGGACGTCCCCCCCACCGACGATGACGGCCTTCGACGCCCCCTCGCGCGAATACTGCCTCGCCCGGCGCGAGCGCACGGCGACACCGCTGCAGGCGCTGGCACTGCTCAACGACCCGCAGTTTGCCGAGGCGGCTCGCGTGATGGCGGAAAATCTGATCAAACAGCACGGCAACGATACTGCCGCGCGTGCGACGACTGCCTTCCGTCTCCTCACGAGCCGCGCGCCGACCGACCGCGAGAGGCAGGTCCTGGCGGAACTGTATCAGCGGCAGCGCGCCCGGTTCGACGGCCACACCGATGAGGCGACAGGCTATGTTTCCACCGGCGAATCCCCGCGCGATGCGTCGCTTGACCCGATCGATCATGCCGCGACGACGGCGCTGGTGCAGGCACTGATGAGTTTCGACGAGTGCGTGACGAAGAGATAGGGCAGAGCGGAGAGAGCAGAGAATTACGACGATGCTTACACGTTTTTGTACTGGACCATTGAATCCTGCGGGATTGTCGCGCCGGCAACTCCTCGGCCGCTTCGGCGGCGGACTCGGCGCGATTGCACTGACTGACCTGCTCGGAACCGAGCGCGCCCGCGCCGGCACCGCGACGCCCGGCGCGCTGCCGGGACCGCATCACGCCCCGACCGCAAAGCGCGTGATCTACCTCTTCCAGAGCGGCGGGCCGTCACAGCTCGAAACGTTCGACTACAAGCCGCTCCTGAGCCAGATGCAGGGCCAGCCCCTCCCCGACTCGGTCCGCCAGGGGCAGCGGCTCACCGGCATGTCGGCCAACCAGGCCATCCTGCCGCTCGTCGGCTCGATCTTCCCCTTCCACCGGCACGGCCAGGGCGGCACATGGGTCTGCGACCTGTTGCCGTACACGGCTGCCGTCGCCGAT
>CAZWGW010000480.1:2722-5931 GCA_964633565.1 uncultured Planctomycetaceae bacterium | reverse complement strand
TGCCGTCGTCGAGCAGCGCGACCGTGCGCGTGACCTGTTCCGGCATCAGCTTCAGCTCTCGCGCAATGCGTGCCGAGTCCAGCGGCAGGGAGTCCATGCGGCGATGTCCGTCCTGAGAAAGGCGACGGACATCATAACGCACGGCAGGGGCGCGACAAGCGCGCGAGAGATTCGCGCTGACGCGCGCGGACCCGCCGATGCGATCGGCGGGCTTTAACGGGGGGAGCGCCAACGCAATTTGCGTCAGCGCTGGATGACGACTTCGGAGCCGACCGTCAGCAGGTCATAGACTTTGTCGATGTCATTGTTGTGCATGCGGACGCAGCCGCGCGATTCGCTCTTGCCGATCGAGTCCGGGTCGATCGTGCCGTGAATGCCGTATCCGTCGCCGAGGCTGATCCAGCGCTCGCCGATCGGATTGGCCGGATCGTCCGCGGCGATCGCCCCCTCGGGGCCGTTGTACGGCGGATTAACGACCTTGTCCTGCACGTGAAACGTGCCGACCGGCGTCGCACCGTCTTTCCCGATGCCGCAAGGGAATTTGTAGACGAAGTAACCGTGGCAGTGCAGCGTCAGTTCATAGTCGCTGAGGTCGACGATGGCGGAGAACGGCCCCTTGATGACCTTCAGTTTCTGTCCGGAGCGGATATTCGCCGGTTCCACTCGGTTCAGCCGCGCGAGGTATTCCCACGACACGTCGTACTGCCTGGCGATCTCCTCCAGCGTGTCGCCTGGCTGCACTTCGTGCGCTTCCATGTAGTGGGGCTGCGGCTGGAAGTAGATGCGCCGTGCGGTCGCCTTGATCCGGTCTTGCAACTCCGCACGCGCCGCCGGCTGTTCCCAGTACATCGTCGACAGGGTGCGGAGTGCCTCGATGTCCGCGTCCGGCGTCCCGGACTCGAGCAGGGCGTCGATCGCCGTGAAGTCGATGGCCGTCGCAGCGGGCGCCGGGGAGGAATCCGCCCCCACCGACGTCACTTCCACGTTGCGGGCCGGAGGCGATCCCTGAGCAGGCGCCTCCTGTTCGAGATCGGCAGTCAGCACGACCGACCCCGTGACGCCGGCATCTGTGTTGACACCCGTCCCGACCGTGGCAGCCGCAGGAAACGCCGGCTCCGTCGAATCCTGAGCAGGCTGGAACTGCGGCCGCGCCGGACCGAATGGACTTTCCTGCACCTTGCTGACCCGCGGCATGACGCGCGGCAATTCCGCGTCGACTGCCGGCTGCCCTGACGGACGGACCGGCGATTCGGCTGTCGCGAGGTCATCGATGACCGGCTCCGACTGGCCGAGAAAACCGTCCGAAAATGTCGCTTCACCCATCTGATCCGGCGACAGGCCGGTGCCCAGTTCCACCTCGGGCGCGGCCGCCGTCTGGTGAGTGTGCGGTCTGATTGGGATCAGATCGAGCTTCCAGGCGGCGGTCGCGCCGACCGCGGCGAGAATTACGAACCAGAACCGGTAGGATTGCAACGGATGCGGTCGCGCTTGTCGTCGCATGATGTTCTTCCTTGAACTGTGAGATCGACGGGCGGACGCGACGCTGGAGATGATTCCCGTGGTGAGTCCGCCGACAGCACTACCCGGAGGCGGGAGGGGGCGAGACCGTAACACAGTCTTGAATCTGCGGCTACAGCAGTTTGTTCGACGGCGTGTCAGGGGGTGTCGGTTGTGTTGGGGACCGTCGGGGCCGGAATTTGCCCGGCGCAGTCACGGATTGCCGCCTGACTGGCTTGCGGATAAACTCGATCTGCGATTCACAAAAGCAGCGCAAACCACTAGCAACCAAGAGGTTGAGCTGATGTTCCGCGTAGGACTGGGGCACGACACGCACCGCCTGGAACCAGGTCGGCCGCTGATTATCGGGGGTGTGGCGATTCCGCACGACAAAGGACCCATCGCCCACAGCGACGGCGATGTGGTGCTGCATGCGCTGACCGACGCCCTGCTCGGTGCCGCAGGGCTGGGGGACATTGGAGAGTGGTTTCCGGATACTGACCCGCAATTCGCCGGCGCTGACTCGGCCGAACTGCTGCAGCGAGTCGTGATGGAACTGGCGCGGCTCGGGTGGCGGGCCGTCAACGTGGACTGTACCGTTGCCGCTCAGCGGCCGAAGTTGTCGCCATACAAAAAGTCGATGACCGCACGAATCGGCGAGGTGCTTCGAATCGATCCACAGATGGTCAACGTCAAGGCGAAGACTGGGGAAAAGGTCGGACCGATTGGACGGGAAGAGGCCATTGGTGCGGACGTCGTGGTCCTGATCGAACGGCGTCCTGCGGGGGACCCTCCATGACTGTGAAACTCGCGCTGATTCTGTCGGCAGTCTGGACATTACTCATGGTCGTGATTGGCGTCGCCGTGCTGTTGTCCATCGGGTCACAGGGGGTCGGCGGGACCATCGGCGAGGAACGGGCTGCAATGGTTGGGACGGGCATGGGAGTGTTGACGTCTATCGGATACGCCGCGCTGTGGCTGCCGCTGGCCGCCCGGGCCGGCGCCCGGCGGCGGGCCGAGCGCGCACGGAAGCAGAAGAGCAAGTCAAAGAATCGGTCTCGCGAATAGCTTCTCACCGAACGGACACGTGCAGGGCGCGAGAGACGACGGCCGGCAGTCCAGGAATTGGAGGAACAGGCTCATGGCGACGATCTTCACCCGCATCATCAATGGCGAGATTCCCGGACGGTTTGTGTACCGGGATGACCGCGTCGTCGCCTTCCTGACGATCGCGCCGCTCAAGGCCGGACACACGCTGGTCGTGCCGATGCAGGAGGTCGAGCACTGGATCGACCTGCCGGCGGACCTTGCGCAGCACCTGTTCGCCGTGGCACAGAGAATCGGCGCCGCGATCAACGACGTGTACCGGCCGGCGAAGGTGGGGATGATCATTGCCGGGCTCGAGGTGCCGCACGTGCACATCCATCTCGTGCCGACGTGGGAGATCGATGACCTCAATTTCGAGAAACAGGAGCGCAACCCTGACCCGGCGATGATGGACGAGACGATGCGGACGCTTCGGGCGGCGGTGGGGTGGGCGGCGGATGGTTGAGGCCGCGCGCGAGGCGATCGACCGGATTATGTCACGGTGATCCGGCCGCTCCGAAGGATGTCCCGACTCTCCACAGAATCGTCATTCCGGGATGGTGAGCAGCTAGAATTGGCCACCCCCCGGCGGCAGCGGCGGCCGGCCGCCGCCGCCCATGCTGCCG
>CAZWGW010000480.1:0-2712 GCA_964633565.1 uncultured Planctomycetaceae bacterium | reverse complement strand
CCCCCATTGCCCCCACCCCCGGTGACGCCTCCGCCGCTGCCGCTGGCACTGGTACTGGCGCCGTTGAGCCCCTCCCCCTTCCGCGACGCACCCCACGTCACCATCGAGCAGTACACCCGCTCATCAATCGTTTCCGACAGAAAGTCGATATGGCCGTCCGTGAACAGGGCGTTCACGCCGCCGGGGTGCAGCGAGTTCGGCGCCGACAGGAAGCCCTCGCTCCCTTTGTGCTTGATCCCGTAGTTGATCGCGTAATGCTCCAGCCGCGTGCTCTTGATGTCCAGTGACTTCGGCACCACGGGCGAATCGATCACCGGCTCCTCACCCAACTGGATCGCGTCGTCCCCGACGACGAAGATCACGCTCATCACCTGGCCGTTCGTGGACCGGTCCGGAATGGTATTGAGACCCTGGAGGTAATAGATCGGTTTGGAGAACGACCGGGCAAAGACGTTTTCGGTCGCCATCAGCGTGTTGCTGGTCCCGTCAGCAATCGTGATCTCGTTCATGCCGATCGCCGTGTCGATCCAGAACAGTCCCGTGTCGCGGCCGCCGTCGGAGTACCTGGTCATGTGATTGTTGGTGTACAGCAGGTTGGCGGCGACCGGAGGATATGCGAACTTCTTGAACGTCGAAGGCGCGGCCGCGATGGCCCTCCCGCCATAGCCGGCATTGACCACATAAC
Source organism: uncultured Planctomycetaceae bacterium (assembly GCA_964633565.1). Lineage (GTDB taxonomy): Bacteria > Planctomycetota > Planctomycetia > Planctomycetales > Planctomycetaceae > CAZWGW01. The sequence goes on along the minus strand of CAZWGW010000480.1, from coordinate 2,027 downwards.
TCAAACCGTCCTTTACGCCATCGGCAGACGCATCGTCCGGACACGTGAAGATCGGCAGTACCTCGCCCCCCGGATCATAGCCGGGCGTATTGCTGATTCTCTCATACATTGGCGTCTGCTCCAGATAAGGCAGCAGCGTGATCGTCCACGGCCGGAACTCCCCGGGCGCCTTCGGCTGCACCCCCAGGTGAGGCAGTTTCTCCTTGTTGGCCGACGCATAGTGCTGGAAGGCCGTGCCGATGTTCCTGAGCTTGTTCGTGCACTCCGTGCGCCGCGCTGCCTCGCGCGCCGACTGCACCGCTGGCACGAGCAGCGCAATCAGGATGGCGATAATGGCAATCGCGACGAGCAGTTCAATCAGCGTAAATCCCGCCGTCTGAGTGGGCTTCCATGCCGCAGGGGAGTTGCGTCGCATAGCGTACCTCGCATGGGTGATCGGACAGAAAAGGCGTCCGCTGGTAGGGCATCACCGGGGATGCCCTGTTCGTCGGACGCAAGACCGAAACTACGCCTGCAGAAATGGCCGAGACGCCTCGTCTGTAACATACGCATCGAGCGGAATCAAGCATTATGGACGTCGCCGGTGATCCAGACTGACGGGACCGCGGGCCAGCGTCAACGTCGGGAAAGTGGCTGGGAGGTTCGCCAGCGGCTCGGCTTCCTGCAGGAACAATCACGGCCCGGATGTAGCGGCTGCTCGCTCCGGACTTCGACAGGCCGAGCACGTGGGCAGTCTCCGCGCTGTCCAGCTGTTCGAAGTGCCGCAGTGCGATCACCTCGCGATCGAGGGGGTCCATCGCGTCGAGCGCCTCCTGCAGCCGCACCCGCATCTCCGCCTTGATCGCCGCCAGCGAAGGGGAGGTGAGCGTCCCCAACGGGTGCGCCGCCAGCGACACCGAGTCGGCCGCCGGCAGCGCTCCCCGATAGATCGACACGTCCCGGTCAGCGTCCGCATCAGTCTCGCCCGTTGCCGATCTGTCGCGTGTGCCCCCTGCAGAGCGACCAGAGCAGAATCAGCCCGCCCGCTGCAATCGCCACAATGGCAAGCGTCCGCGCGTGAGCAGTATCTGCTTCCGGTGCAGCCTGCACACTTGCCGACGTGGCCGTTGCCGCCGGACGTTTGGAGCCGGTTGCACCGGCGAACTGGGCGGTCGACGACTGACCGGGCGAGCCGGATACCTGGATCGGAACGAGCTTCGACTTGACCCGCCCACCGGCTGCCGTGTCAGGAGGCGGGGTGGCGGCGGGGAACAGCCGCGCGTCCCAATCGACGGCCAGCGGCAGGTCAAAACCCGGGTTCTGTTCCTTTACCTGGCATGAACACGGTCCGGAGAGGAACCGCGACAGGTCCTCGATCAGCGCCACTTCGACCTCGGCCCACGGCACCACCGCCAGCGCACGCCCGCGGCCGTACACCGGGACGACAAACGGCTCGCCGTCGGCCGCCGCAGGGGCGAACGCCCGGAGTATGGTTTCGAGAAAACGCTCCTGCGGATCCCCGCTGCGGATGGGGATCAGCGCAAACCGCAGCGTCAGCGGGACGTCGGAATAAACTTCGGAGCCGGGGAGTCCGATGCCGTCGGGAAGGGGAAGTTCGTTGCCGAGCCGGTCAAGCTCGCGTGCCAGCGACGCGAATCGATCTGTCGATTCCAATCCCTCGTGTGTGAAGGCGAGCCAGACGACCGAGTCGCCGGCGCAGAGGCGCTCCACCAGTTGAGCGCGCACAGGTGAATTGAACACGGCTGTGGAGTCAAACTCGGCAAGTCGGCCGGCCCACACGACGGCGCGACGCCCTTTGACGGCGGGAGAGCGCAGCACGAGCCACGGCAACGCGGCGTCCCGCGGCTGCTGCTGCCAGAGCGAGTCTTCGTCGTCCTCGAGCGGGCGGCTGACGTCACACAGCCGCAGGTCGATGTTTGCCAATCCTCCCTCGCGGACAGACTGCGCGCGCAGGGCTGCGACCGCGGACCCGTCGGTTGCTGACAACTCGCCCTGATGGAAGAGCGTTGCGACATACACGTCCGACG
>CAZWGW010000479.1:5690-5932 GCA_964633565.1 uncultured Planctomycetaceae bacterium | reverse complement strand
GTAACGGGTCATCACCATGCAGCGAAATCACCGCCGGGCCGCGGCGCGCTCGGGCCGGCGTTCGTGCTGCGGCGGACGCTGGGTTTTCGGCTTGCGCTCGGCCAACTGCGGCAAGCCGACTGCCGTTTCAACTTTCTCCGCCGCGTGCGTGAGCTGCGCGAACAGCCGCAACTGCAGTCCGGCCAGGCTTTCGAACAGGTGCTGCGTCACGAAGACCAGTCCGAACAGGTCGTGTTCGTCGG
>CAZWGW010000479.1:0-5680 GCA_964633565.1 uncultured Planctomycetaceae bacterium | reverse complement strand
CGGGGATGGTGCGAGGTCACGCCCGACGAGATTCGTTTGGTCGGCGACGGCGTGATCAAACGGATAGAACCGGTCGCCCAGACTGCGCTGAATCGCTTTGAGCCGCGCATGCAGCTTCTGCATCTGGCCGGCGATCGACTCAAACAATGCCCGCTGGATTCGGCGTCCCTTGATCCGCGAGCAGAGCACCCCCAGCCGCCGGTACAAAAGTCGCAGCACGGGGACTTCCGCCATCTGGCTGCTGATGAACTGTGCGTCCGAAAAGATCCGCTGGACTTCGAGGTGCAGCGATTCGCCGTCCTCGATCTTCGACCAGATCGACTTGAGCTGCAGCAGTCGCAGCGCGTGCGACAGCCGTTGCTCGGCGGCCGACTCGAACTCGAGCATCCGCGATCCCAGGTTTTCAAAGGCGGTCCGCGAGCGGCTGAGCTTGTCGTCGACATCGCCCTCACGGCCGCTGCGCAACTGGAAGTCGGCCGCCCTCACCGACAGTCCCACATCGAGGAGAGACCGCGCTTCGCCGGCCATGAGCAGCGACTCTTCCGCCACGTCGTACCGTTCGGTGAGACGCTCGTATTCATCGACGAGCTTCAGCATCTGCTCGCGGGCCGACTTGAGTGCCGCCAGCGTCTGACGCGGGTCCCCGGGCGGCTGGTCGGCGTCGTCCGCGATCAGTAGCGGCCGCAGAATGGGGATATGCACCTGGAAGTACCGGTCCAGCGATTTGCCCGCCGCGAGCTCCGAGTCGCGCTGCTCGATCAACTGGTCCACCGGGTGCATCATCGTGGACTTGAAGTCGTCTCCGAGCGCTGCCTTGTAGAACTCGATCGTATAGGCGCGGCACAGCCGCTTGAAGTCGCTGAACAACACCGCGGCGGGGAAGTCCTTCCCCCCCAGTTCGAACACGCCGGGCGTCTGTTCGCGCTCGGCGCTGACGATGCGGTCCAGGTTCGTAGGGTGCGTATCGAACAGTCCGGTCTGCTGGTCGCGCTCGAACTTGCGGACCAGTTTCCGCAGTTCTTTGGGGATGTGCGGCACGTTGCTGGCCACCAGCGCCGGAAAATCGTCCGCCAGCCGCTCCTCCTGGAGAAAGCGGTGCAGGTCGCCGAAGGCCATCTGGTGTGCCAGGCCCAGATCGGCGATGCGGCGACAGGTGAGCGCGAACGTCTTCGGTCCGACGACGCGGGTCTCGTGCCGGTCGGCGTCGTATTCCATTTCCCGCATCATGAAGCAGCTCACGGCGTGGCCGACCAGCATGACGCCGTACAACATCAGCCGCGTCAGCCAGATGAAAAACCGGGCGACAAACAGGAACATGCCGATGCGGAAACCGCTCCGCGATTCGTCGCGGTCGAGCACGTGGCGTTCGAACACCGCCCGCATGAACCAGAAATTGATCGAGCGGATGAGGAAACTGAGCCGCAGCCCCGTCCCCTGCGCAAAATGGCCGAACTCGTGCGACAACACGCCCGTGAACTGTCGCACCGTCAGGCCGGAGACCAGCGGCAGGCCGATCACCAGCGTGAGGTCGTTCGTGAGGAATCCGAAGAATCCCCGTCCGAACCCGGCCGACGCGTTGACCTCGCCGTCGACAACAATCGATTTGGGGGGCGGCGCGCCGACCGAGCGGCAGATCGCCTCGACGTATTCGAACAGGAACGGCTCGCGGGAGCGCTTCAGTTTGAGCGGATACCGAGCGGCGTCGCCGCGGACAAAGATCGGCTTCACGAGAAACCAGAGCGTCATCACACCGACCAGGACCAGCCCGATCAGCAGGGCCGCCTGCCCGAAGTGCAGGCCGTGCCGGACGACGGTGAACACGCGGACCGTCTGCCAGTAGATCGTGTGGCCGATCAGAAAGATCAGTCCGGCGTACAGCAGCGGCAGCACGAGCATGGCCGCCGCCACGGCCGCGAGGCCCAGCTTGTATGCCGCACCGACCGGTACCGGCTCGATCCGCCGCTGCAGACCGTCCAGCACCTGTTGCTGGACGGGCGTGCGTTTCGGCGGGCGTGATGTTTCGGCAGGCATGCTCGGAACTGTCCCCGTCACTCCTCATGCGCCAACTGAATGCGCGATCGCGGCACATCCTCGTCCCACGTGTCGGACCAGCCGCGGTAGTGAATGCGCACCGTGCCGTTGTCATTAACTTTCAGCACGTCGGCCGGGTACCACTGCCGGTGTTCCTGGACCTGGACAATCTGCCCGACCTCGAGCGGCGTCGTCGCGTCGATCCGCCGACCCGAGGAGGGGATCGAATGGGGGCCATCGTAGTTGATCCCCCCGCTCCTCCCGCCCGCGAGTCTTGGCGCTGTCTTCGTCGGTGTTTCGCTGGAAAGGCGTTTGCCCGGCGCCGTCCCCGTGAACTCGGCCGTTTCTTCCGCAGCCGGATCAGCGACGACGAGCGCATCGACCTCTGCCGCAATGATGCGCGGAGTCGTGATCGCGGAACTGGTACGGACCGGCACGGTCATTCGGACCGCGGTCTCCGGTGTGATCCAGGCCGCCGGCGGAAGCACGCGGCCGGTGGCGAACGACCCTTCCGCGAACCACCCCGCCCAGTTGGGCGTGGAGGGGCAATGTAACTCGCCCCCTCGTTCCACAAGACAGCACACGACCCCATCGGCCTCGTACCGGCCGCCGTCGCGCACGACGACAAACCCGGGCGTGTCAGTGTGGGGCAATTGTTCATCAGTGGAAACGATGAGCGCATTGGCGGGGACCGTCACGAGCGTCACGTCGGCGCGCTCCAGCACCAGCACGCAGGCGCCCGGGCGGCGTCCCATCTGCACGCGCAGTTCCTCGTCGGAAATGACCTCGAACCCTGCCAGCGATCGGGCGGCCACGGCGGGCGTGTCAGTCGGCACGAGCACCACCCGCTCCACGCGGGACAGTCCCGTCCCCACCACGCGGAACGTGCGATCGGGCTGGACGCGTGGCGGATCGATGCCGCTGAGCGTCAACGGCGGCAGCGGTTCTGCATGCTCGGTCGGCGCTTGTTGCGACGCCGGATCCCGCGGATCAAGGAAGGCTTCGGGAACACCGACGGTTGTCGGACCGGCAGAGGGCTCGACTCGCCGGGGTGCGCCGAATCCGTTCATCGTAGTGTCGGAGCGATCCGTCGTGTTCGGCGGGAATCGTGAAGTCGACGGGGCGGTGGTGCGCCCCTGCCCGACCGTCGTCGCCGCAGCCGCGGCCCTGGGTCCGGCCACTTCGCGTGGGTCCCGGTACAGCAGCACGACCATGCCGATCAGCGCGAGGATGACACCCGTCGCGCCGACGCCGTTGACCGTGCAGGCCCAGACCTGTCTCCATTCCGACGCCGGCGCCTCCTGCTCCGCTTCGTCGGAGTTCGGCTCCGGCTCATCGGGATCGACGAAGTTCTCCCGGCAGACTTCGAACGGCACGCTGCATTCCTTGCAGGTGAGCGTCGTCCCCAGGCGCGCATCATCCACCTGGTACCGGCGGCGACAAACGTCACAGGCGACGTGAAGCATCAGGGCAGGCCCTGGTCGCGGGGTCCCGAACCATCGACAACCGAACGGTCAATCCAATATGCCCGACGTCGTTACCCGCTGCAATTGAGTGTGCCGTCAACTCACAAGTGCCTCAATCACTTTCGCCGGGTATACGTCCGTCAGCCGCTCATCGCGGCTGTTGTGTGGATACGTCAACAATTCATGGTCCAGCCCCAGCAGGTGCAGGATCGTCGCGTGCAGATCGGCCGTCGACGTCCGGTCGACAATCGCCCGGTAACCGAAGTCGTCGGTCGCGCCGTGCGCCTGTCCGCCCCGCACGCCGCCCCCCGCCAGCCAGATACTGAACCCGTACGGATGGTGGTCGCGCCCCTCGCTCCCCCGGGCCTTGTTGCCGCCGCCCTGCTCGGCGCCGGGTGTGCGGCCGAACTCGCCCCCCCATTGCACGAGCGTCGAGTCAAACAGCCCCCGCTGTTTGAGGTCGGTCAGCAGACCGCCGATCGGCAGGTCGGTCTGCTCGCAGCAACTGCGCGTCCCGGAGGTGTTGTTGTTGTGCGTGTCCCACGGCTGCCCCTGCATGAAGATCTGCACGAACCGCACCCCCCGCTCAATCAGCCGGCGGGCCATCAGGCAGCGCTTGCCGTACGACTGCGTGACTGGCTGATCCAGCCCGTACATCTTCTGCGTGGCCTCCGTCTCCTGCGTCACGTCGAGCGCGTCCGTCGCCGAGAGCTGCATCCTGGCCGCGAGTTCAAAGCTGGCAATGCGGGCCTCCAGCTCCAGTTCGCCGGGGCGCGCGAGCCGATGGCGTTCGTTGAGCGTGCGCAGCAGGTCCATCCGCGCCTGTTCGATGTTCTGCGGCCGAGGCGTCGACGGCTGCAGGTACAGGACCGGCATCCCTTCCGAACGGATCGCCGTCCCCTGATAGACCGGCGGCAGCCAGCCGCTCGACCAGTTCCGCGCCCCGTCCGTCGGCAATCCCTTCGGCTCCGGGAGCGCGACGTACGCCGGCAGGTTCTGGTTCTCGGTCCCCAGGCCGTAGGCGACCCAGGCCCCGATGTTCGGCCGGCCGGAGACGATCATCCCCGTATTCGCCATCCAGATCGCCTGCTCATGATTGCGGTGCTCCGTGTACATCGAACGGATCACGGCAATGTCGTCCGCGTGCCCGGCGATGTGCGGCAGCGTCTCCGCGAACTCCAGCCCGCATTCGCCAAGTATGTGAAACGCAAAGGGACTCCCCAGCAGATACGTCGTGCGGTTCTCATCATCGGCCACTTCGGCCGGCGGCGGCGTCCCGTCGAACTTCGTCAGTTGCGGCTTCGGGTCGAGCAGATCGACGTGGCTCGGCCCGCCGTGCATGAAGAGCTGAATCACGGCCTTCGCGCGGGGGACGTGATCCGGCGGTTTCGGCACGACGTCGTAGCTGGCAGTCCCCGCCACCGGCGCGGCACGGAGCGTCTCCGCAAACAGCGATGCCAACGCGATCCCGCCAAAGCCGCCACCCAGTCGGCTCAACGCGTCCCGCCGCGAACAGGGCATTGGACCAGGGACGATGCTCATCTTGATTTCCACGTCGATCAGGGTGTTGGGCGAGTGATTCCGCCTTTTGGTGTTGCGCACCGCACATTTCCGTGGGAAATCACACTAACCCGAAGCGCAAGTTTTGATGTTGCGCTTTTGGCATGAGGCGATTAACATCGTAACCCGAAGCGTAAGCGAGGGGCTGAGTTGTGTCGTCGTCCAATCTCCTCGCTTACGCTTCGGGTTATGATAATTCCCCGATAAATTCGACAATGCGCTTCGGGCTAGTGCTAGTGTGGTCAACGATTCACGACAAAAAAAACACGACACAAAACCTCCGTTACCCGGAGCCTCACAGCTCAGTCGACGTACACAAACTCATTCGCCGACAGCAGGATGTGACACAGGTCCGCCAGTGCCCGGCGGCGCGCCACCTCCGCCTCATCCCCCAGTGCCGTGTACGACGCCTCCTGCGTCGCGAAAAATTCGCTCAATGTCTCCAATTCTTCCGGCGCTGCCGGGCGTGAAAACGCCACGAGTACAGCCGTCGGCACCCATGCCGCCGGGTCCTCACGCTGCACGCGTGCCGCCATCCCCTCCGCGGCCGTGCGCAGGAATTCACTGTTGAGCAGCGTGAGCGCCTGGGTCGCCACCGTCGACTGGCTGCGGCAGGTGCAGTT
>CAZWGW010000478.1:0-5953 GCA_964633565.1 uncultured Planctomycetaceae bacterium | reverse complement strand
AAACTGACTCTGTGGCGTCCACAGCCGCCACGTTGCAGCGATCAACGCGGTCGCAAAGATGCCAACCAACCGTCGCAGCGGCGTCACATTCACGCCGACAGTTCCTCCCGGACCTTTTCGAGGATCACTTTCGTCCGCCGGATCCCCTCGTATTCGTCGAGTTCGCCCCCCTCGTATTCGATGCCGACGTAGCCATGATATCCGGCGGCCATGACAATCTTCATCATCTTGAGGAAGTCAATCTCACGCTGCTCGTCTTTCTCGATCGTGACCAGCGGCTTCGCGTCGTCGAAGTCGTACGATTTGGCACTGACCGCCTGCGCGAACGGCATCAGTTCCTCAACCCCCTGGTAGACGTCGTACCACTCCTTTTTTTCGCGATCGACGAGGAAGTTGCCGAAGTCGGGCAGCGTGCCGCAGTGCGGATGGTCGACCCGGCGCATCACGGCGGACAGCCATTTCCCGTTCGACGACAGCCCGCCGTGGTTCTCGACGATCACATTGAGCTGATGCTGTTCGGCGAACAGCGTCAACTGGTGCAGTCCGTCGGCAGCGAGCGCGAGCTGTTCGTCGTAGGTCCCCTCGCTGGCGGCGTTCACGCGGACCGAATGGCAGCCGAGCCCGGCGGCCGCTTCAACCCACTTCTTGTGGTTCTCGACCGCCTGCGTCCGCTGGGCGTCGTCCGGGTCGCCGAGGTGGCCTTCGTTATCGACCATGATCAACAGGCTCCGCACGCCCAGGTCGGCGCACCGCTGTTTCATCTCTGCGAGATACTTCGCGTCCCTGGCCTTGTCCTTGAAGAACTGGTTGACGTACTCAACGGCCTCGATGCCGAACTCCTCCTTGGCGGTCCTGGCGAAGTCGAGGTGGTCGAGTTTCTTCCCGAACAGCGCCTTGTTGAGCGACCACTCGGCGAGCGAGATCCGGAACAGGGGATATTCAGGGGCCGCCCGCCCAACGCCGCCGGTCCAGTGCGAGACGGCCACCCCGGCGGCCAGGCCGGCCGACACATGCAGAAAGTCGCGACGGTTGATTCGGGCGGACATGGCGGGCATCCTGAGAGGAGAAAACACGGGCAGTTTCGGCACACGGCGGCAGCGATCACATTCGTCGAACCGTTGGGACAAGTCAATCCAGCGCGCGTCGTCGACGGAATGGAGGGGAGGGAAGGGGAGCGACGCCATGGACACTGTCGATCGCTTTCGCGGGTGCTCGTCCGCGTCCCGGATTGCGCCGCGGCACGGCTGCTCAAGAATCTGGGGATTGAGCCGCAGGTGGTCGGCCGGGAAGTCGAGGCACTTCCGGGAACTGCATAAGGGGGGCCGTGTTAAACGTTGCGGGCCGGAAGTTCCGGAGATTCCGCAGGTTGTCCATTTTGGCGATCACCCACTCAAGTGCTGTCGGCGGGCGTATCGATAGTACCGATACAACCGGTCATCGGTCCCGGCCGGAGGTCCGTTTCGGCCCGCGGAGGGACCGCCATCGAATGACAGCGAGTTTGCGGCAAACCACGAAAAACGGTTGAAGTACGTCGCGCCCGCGTAGACACTGGGGGGACCGCAAGTTGCGGGCTGACCTTGAATTGCGGGTGCTCTGATCGAAAGGGAGCGTCCGGATACCAGCACGGTTCCGGGCTTCGGGGAGGAATGAGGTTGTGAACACGTCCCGCCGATTCGCGACCGGGCTGTTGGTGGCGCTACTGCCCCTGGTGACGCTGTTGATGGGGCCGCGCAGCAGCACGGCCCAGGAGGCTGGAGCCGCCCCGGCTGACGAGGCGGTCGAGTCCCCCTTGCCGCAGGAGCCGGAGACTCCCGCCCAGCTCTTTGATGCAATCCTGCTGACGCTCCGACTCGATCGTCCCGAAATCGCGTTGCGCTATCTGGACACGTTGCTGAAACTCGAGCCCGACGACGCGACGTTGCTGGCCATCCGGGAGAAGCATGGAACAGGAACATTCCTGGAGTTGAGTCGCATCAAGGCCCTCCAGCCGCAGGCGGAGGACCTGCTGCAGCGCGTCGCGGGCGCGGCCCTGCGGCGGATCAACGATCCGGCGTTTGTGGACGGTGTGATCGTTAACCTGGCAGGTTCTCCGCGCGAGCAGATGGAAGCGCTGAATGAACTGAAGCACCTCGGTTCCGCGGCGGTGCCGCCCCTGCTCAAGCGGCTGGCGGCGCCCACGGCCCAGACCGATCGCGGCCTGCTGCTGAACACGCTGGTGCAACTGGGTGAGCCGGCCGTTGCGCCGCTGCTGGGGGCCGTTCGCGTTCCGCAGGAAGAACTGCGGAGCGACGTGATCGAATTGCTCGGCTATCTCGGTGCGCGGGAGGAAGTGGTGCCGCACCTGTGGTACGCCGCCTACGGCGAAGGCCAGCCAACAGGAGTGCAGAACGCTGCCAGGCGCGGGCTTGCTCGAAAGTTGTACGGCTCCCCCGACGCCGTTGCGCGTCTGCCGGCGGCCGGCATTGCCGATCGCCTGCGAAAGACGGCCCGCCAGCACCTCAAGGGCACGGCGCCCTGGGTCACCGGAGAAGACGGGCTTGTGGGGCTGTGGACGTGGGATGCGGCGGCTGGCACGGTCGTCGAGCATCGAGTGTCGGCCAAGTCCGCGTCGCTGTTCGTGGGTCAGGAGCTGGCGCGCGAGGCGCTGGCGCTCAGCCCACAGGACGTCGACGGCCAGACCCTGTTCCTGACGCTCGCGCTGTCGAGCGACATCCACCGCAACGGCTGGGACAAGCCGATCCCCGAAGGTGCGGGGACCGCGCATGACCTGGCGTTGACGGCCGGGGCTGACGTGACGGAGCGCGTGCTCAAGCTGGCGCTGCAGGAGAAAAACCCGGCGGCGGCCGTCGCAGCGCTGCACGTGCTCGGCCAGAATGGCAGCCGGCACCTGTTGCAGCACAAGGGGAACGGAGCGCCCGCGCTGGTCGCGGCACTGGACGCCCCCGACGAACGGGTGCAGTTCGCGGCGGCGAGTGCGATCATGCAGCTTGATCCCGACGCTCCATTCCGCGGCGCGCGTCGCATCGTGGAGATTTTTGCCCGTGCCCTCGGGGGATCGGATCAGCCCCGCACGGTGGTGATCGATCCGAACGTGGAGCGCGCCACGTTTGTGGCGGACCTGCTGTCGAGGCTGGGCTACAACGCCGGCATTGCCACGACCGGCATGGACGGCTTTCAGATGGCGGCCGAACAGGGGACGATCGACCTGGCTGTCCTGCACCTGAACACGATCCGCTGGGAACTGTCGCAGACGATCGAAAACCTCCGCGCCGATGCACGCACGGCCAGCGTGCCGATCGCGATTTACGGACCCCGCGGACTGCAGTCCAGCGTGCAGCGGCTGATCGACCGCAACCCGCCGGTCGTGTACCTCGAGGAATCGAATGACACGCGCGACGTGTCGCAGACGTTGCAACCGTTCCTGGCGCAGGTCACGCCCCCCGCGCTGACGGACGATCAGCGGACGGAGCAGATGGCCGCGGCCGCATACTGGCTCAGACACATTGCGCAGGGGCAGCGGACGAAGATCTTCGACCTGACGGCGGCGGAAACGCCGCTCGCGAACACGATCAGTAATCCCGAACTGGCGCGCGACGCGCTGGTCGCCCTGGGCGCCATCGGGACCGCACCGGCGCAACAGACCCTGGCCGACGCCGCGCTGGGTCCTGGATTCGAGCTTCCGGTCCGCGAGACCGCCGCGCTGCAACTGGCGTTTCACATTCAGCGGTTCGGAGGCCTGTTGCAGAACGGCCAGCTCGAGGCGATCCGGAACGCCTGGGAAACGACCTCGGAGCCGGAAATGAAAACGGCGCTGGCGTCCGTCATCGGGTCGCTGAAGCCGTCGCCGGAGGCGGTCAGCCGCCAATTGCAGTCGTTCCCGGGGGCGGAGAAGCCGGTGGAGTGAGGCGTGATTGGCGGCGTCGCTCCCAATCGGCCAACACCCAGCCGCAGTTGCTCCTTGCTGACGCAGACGTAATGTCTTATGCTGGTTGGCGGTGGAATTCGCCTTCTGACTCCACCCTCTGTGGAAGGTCAACGCCATGCACCAGCGCAACGCCTTGCCGGGTTGTTTTCTGATCGCCTGGATCTCGTTCGGCGGCAGCGTCTGCCCGGCCCAGGTGCCGGAGAAATCCGACGAGGACCCGCAGAGGGAACGGATTCGCGAGTGGATGCAGTCGTACGCCGAGGGAACCAAAGTTGCCGTGCAGACCGAGATACCGGAGCACAGTCGGCGGAGATGGTGGCGGAGCCGGTCTTCCGCGACTCCGACGTGCCGCGCGAAATTCCGGATGCGACACTGTGGGTCTGGACACGGCAGGGGAGGCCGGTGGCGTTCCAGAAAGTGGAAGTGAATGCCTGGCGCGGCACGTCGCAGTGGACGATCTGCTTCGCCTCACTGGCCGACGAACTGATTGAAACGCGCTGGACGCAGCGGGGTGAGTTCAAATCGACCGAGCCGGGCGTTGTCTTCAAGACGTTGCCCGACGCACCGGCGCCGGCGAAGCGGGCACTGCAACGGACGCTGCAGATCAAGACGCTCAAGGACCGGTTTTCCGGCAGCATCGACCAGGGGAACGGCGAATACGAGCCGATCCGTGTGCTGCCGACGCCCATATTCCAGTACACTGATCCCGACACCAGACTGCCGCTGGGGGCGATCTTCGCGATGACGTCGACGGGGACGAACCCGGACGTGCTGCTCCTGCTGGATGCACGCCCGGACGCCGAAGGAATCTTGCGCTGGCACTACGGCATCGCGCGGCTGACGTCGGCCGGGCACCAGGTAAAGCTGGACGATGCGGTGGTGTGGGACGATCCATCCGTCCCGACGAACAACCCCGTGTTCGAGACGTGGACGTTCTACTTCCTGCATCGCACACAGAGCTTCCCGAAGTAGCGTCGCTGCCGGCGGCTCGGCCGTCGCAGGAAGCCGACCCGGCAACTTAGCCGAATTCTTGCAGAATTCGGGTGTGTGAATCGTGCCGCGTTCAACGCCCGAATTCTGGGCGAATTCGGCTACAACGGCTCAGGCCGTGCCGCGTCAGAGAAGGTCGTGCCGGTTCGCTGCTTCTGCCGCGCGCGGACGTGCTCTTCGAGCGTGTCAACCACCGCGGCCGCGTCGAGTCCGGTCGTGTCGACGTGGATCGCATCAGGTGCCGGTTTGAGCGGGGCGACTGCGCGGTTCGCGTCCCGCTCGTCGCGGGCGATCTGGTCCGCCAGCAGGTCCTGCAGGCTGATCTTCTGTCCCAGCTCGAACAGTTCGAGCTGCCGACGCCTGGCGCGCTCGCGCGGGTCAGCGGTGATATAGAACTTGCACTCCGCGTCGGGGAATGCAACGGTCCCCTGATCGCGCCCTTCACAGACGATGTCCTTTCCCTGAGCGAGCCGCTGCTGCTGGCGGACCAGTTCCGCACGCACTGCGGGGACCTGGGCAACGATCGAAGCGGCGTGCGAGACTTGGGGCGTACGGATTCGGTCGGAGACATCGACGCCGTCGGCCAGGGTCCGACCGGCGTCGAGTTCGAGGCGGGTGCTGGCGGCCACGTGGGCGACGGCGGCCTCATCCGCCGGATTGATGCTGCGCGAGACGCAGAGCAGCGCGATGGCGCGGTACATCGCACCCGTGTCGAGGAATTCGTAACCGAGCCGACGGGCCAGACCACGGGCCGCGGTGCTTTTGCCGGTGCCGGCCGGTCCGTCAATTGTCACAATCATGCGTCAGGGGTGTGCGGGGTAACACCATCAGTGCCCACACGGCGGCGCGATTGTGATCCCGGCGTGCGTGGAATGCAATCGACGGCGAACTGCAGAACGGTTGTCAGATGTTGACATCGCGCCGGCCGGCCGGACCATTCTCCCCGCCGAGCGTCACCGGGACATTGATTCGCCGGTCGCCGCGCATCACAGTGACTTCCACGACGTCGCCGGGCTTCTTGTTCTCAATGTGCCCGAG
>CAZWGW010000477.1:0-5964 GCA_964633565.1 uncultured Planctomycetaceae bacterium | reverse complement strand
GCCAGCACCAGCCCCAGCATCGAAAAGCTGAACAGCGACAGGTAGGCAAAGAACCGGTAATGCCGCCCGGGACGGTGGAAGTGCCGTCCGCCGGAGAGGTGGACTTCGTGGTCTTCGTGGTCCTCGGTCAGCTCGTCGCTCATGTAGCCGACGGCGAACACGTGGATGCACGTGGCGATCAGCGTGATCATGCAGAACATGACGACGGTCAGCCCGTCGGCGTAGTAGTCGAGCGAGACGACCAGGCTGCCGAACCGGCCCAGCTCGTAGAACGACCCGGAGAACGCGGTCGCGAAGGGATCGTTCGCGTGATGTTCGCCCGCCGGGTGGTCGGCAGTTTCTCCGGAATGGCCGACATCTCTTGCGGTGACGGCATGTTCGTGGGGATGTTCCGGCGCCCCCCCTTCTGCTTCGGCCGCATGTGTCTCAGATGCGTCGTGGTGTCCCAGCGCCGACCAGTGCGTCGCATTCCCCCATGTGAACAGGGCGATCAGGCTGCACAGGAAGCCCGTGCCGATGCAGCCGACCGCGATGTATGCGGCGGTCTTGCTGGTGCGGCTCCCCCATGTGGCGCCGAAGATCTCGATGGCAAAGCCGATCAGCGGCAGCAGCCAGGCGGTGCCCAGCAGCCATTTCAGGGAGTCGGCGGTGGAATGATACAGTTCAGGCGACATGCGAATGAAAATTGCCAGAGGCGGCACACGGACCGCCGGTTAGCCCTTTAGCTCGTCCGCCCGGTCGACGTCGATCGTCAGGTGGTTGTTGTAGAAGTTCAGCGCGATCGCGAGCGCCACGGCCGCTTCGGCCGCCGCCAGCACGATCACAAACATCGACACGACCTGTCCGTCCAGCCCGAGCGCGCCGAACTTCGAGAACGCCACGAAATTGACGTTCGCGCCGTTCAGGACGAGTTCGACTCCCATCAGCACGCCGATGCCGTTCCGCTTGGTGGCCATGCACAGCACGCCGCACACAAACATCACGGCGCCGATGCCGAGGTATCCGTTGATGCCGATGGTGTTCACTTTGGATTGCCTGCGAAAAACGCGCTCCCCTGCCGGTCGCGGCGAAACGGTGGTTCATTCCTCGATGCGGGTCACGCGGCGCTTGGCGCGGGCCAGGTAGGCGGCGCCGACGAGCACGACCAGCAGGTGGATCGAGACGATTTCGAACGGCAGCAGGTATCCGTTGCTCAGTTCGTCCCCGGGCCGCTGCAGGTCCTTGTCGAACCGCGCGCCGAGAAACGCCGTGCCGAGGCTGCGCGACGTGTTCCCCTGCGTCGGCTCGTTGTATCCGGTGACCGTCAACGATGAAGGGCCGTAGACCCCCTCGATCCGGGCGAAGTTCGCGTCCCAGTCGACGCGGACCACCGTGGCGATCAGCATAAACAGGAACGCCCCGCCCACGATGGCGGCCTTGATGAGGTCTCCGGGGCTGGTTTTGATCGTCAGGTACGGACCCGACGCCGTCAGCATCACGCCGAAAATCAGCAGCACGACGGTGCCGCCGACATAGATCAGAAGTTGCGTCGCCCCCACAAAGTCGGCGCCGAGCATGAAGAACAGCCCTGCCGTCGAACCGAGCGAGATGACGAGATAGAACGCCATCCGGACGACGTTCTGGCTCAGCACTACGGCGAGCGCGCCTCCGGCCGCGCACATCCCGAAGAGGACGAACAGGAACGATTCCATGTCAGCGTTCGCCTCCTTGCGCCAGGTGCGCCGCCGGAACGTCCGCGCCTGGCTCCTGCTGTGCTGCTTCCAGACCGAACCGGGTTTCCGCCAGCGGCACGCGGGCGCCCATACCGGGCATCGTTCCGAAGAACGACCGCCCCGGCAACGCCAACGACCAGATCGTCGTCCCCAGGAACAGCGCACAACTGATCGGCACCAGGTACTTCAGACAGGTCAGCATCACCTGGTCGATCCGCAACCGCGGCAGCGTCCAGCGGATCCAGATCTGCACGCAGACCAGCAGGCTCGTCTTGGTTGTCAGGACGACGAAGCCCAGCAACTGGGCCGTGAAGCCGCCGAGTTTATCAGCCACGGCGACGTCGAGCGGGCCGATCCCCGTCCACCAGCCGCCGAGGAACAGCAGCACCGCGAGCGCGCTCACGAACCACATGCTGGCATACTCCGCCAGGAAGAAAAACGACCAGCGCATGCCGCTGTATTCGGTGTGAAAGCCGCCAACAAGTTCGCTTTCGGCCTCTGCGAGGTCGAACGGCGCCCGCTTGTTGCTGGCGAGCGTCACCGTGAAGAACACGAAAAACGCCAGAAACGTGAACGGGTCGCGAAAGAGGAACCAGTTCACAAACCAGCCCGACTGCATGTGGCCGATCTCGCCCAGGTTCATCGTGCCCGCGATCGCCACGGGGATGACGGCTGTCAGCCCGAGCGGAATCTCGTAGCTCACCATCTGGGCCGATTCGCGCATGCCTCCGAACAGCGACCACTTCGAGCCGCTGGAATAACCCGCGAGAATGATGCCCAGCACTTCCAGCGACAGGACCGCCAGCGCGACGAACAGGCCGACGTCCATGGCGACCGCCACCCAGCCGTCGCTGAACGGGAGAAACAGGTACGCTGCGAACGAGGCCACGACGACAATGTAGGGCGCGACCCGAAACAGCATCTTGTCCGCGGCGTTCGGGGCGAGATCTTCCTTCTGGATCAGCTTGATGCCGTCCGCCAGCGACTGCAGCCAGCCGAACTTGCCGCCGCAACGGGTCGGACCGAGGCGGTCCTGAATACGTCCGGCGACCTTGCGCTCCGCCCAGATGAAAACGAAGGCCGGCAGGCCGAAGAAGGCCCCCAGCAGCGTGATGTGGACAACGGCCGCCACCGCGCTCGCCCAGGCGGGCGAGAGCGGCAGAAACCACCAGTCCGATTCCTGCAGGAACTCGGAGAGCGTGGTTGCGAACACGGCGGGCGTCATGCGATCTGTTCCAACACCGGCGGCACAACTCGCTCCGACGGCGAGCGCACGGCGAACGGCAAAAGGTCCAAATTGGAGCGTGAGTTATGACAAACGGGCGGGGGGCTTTCAAGCGACCGGCGGGGGTTTTCCCAGCGCTGGGAATAGCGTTGTGGCAGGCACACTCGGCATGCCGTCTTCACGCGGTGAATTGGCCCAGCCATTCGCGAACGGCACACGGAGTGTGCCTGCCACAATATGTGTACCCCACTTCTCAGACGAGCGCCGCCTGCGCCTTGGGCGTCGTGACTTCCCGGTAACTCGTCCGCACCAGTTGAAATCCGACGTGCCGATAAAGTTCGACCGCCGGCACATTGGCGGCCGTTACTTCCAGCGTCACGCGCTGCAGGCCCACGGCGCGGAAGCCCGCGAGCGCTCTGAGCAACAGCGCCTTCCCCAGCCCTTGGCCGCGATGTTCGGGGATCACTCCGACGTTCTGTACGGCCCCCAGCCATCGGCTGCGGCGCAGTCCCTGAATCGTGCCGCACAGCACGGGGTGCCGGAAGTCATTGGCAATAAACCGCACGAGCCAGGTCGCACCCGGAAGGAAGCCATCATGCGACGCGATGTCGCTCATCAGTCTCCGGCAGCCCCCGATGTCCCCCAGCGACAGGAACACCTGCGAGTCGAGTTCGCCCCGGAAGCACTGAAATTTGACCGACGCGTGCGCCTGATTGAGTGAGGGATGCCACGGCAGCCAGGAGTATCCCTCCGGCAGTCCGGCCTCGGAGACAGGGGTCCGCCGGAAGTCGAACTCCATGCGGTACCGCTTGTAGTACGTCGTGGGCATCGGCTCGCATCAATCACTGGCGGTCGTTGTCGCAGGCGTCGACTTGAGCGACTTTTCTACCGCTGCGGCAACGTCACTCATGTCGAACTGCTCCTCTTCGGTGGCCGCGTCGTCATTGTCAAAACGCCGCACGAGTTTTCCCGCGGGGTCGTACAGGAGCAGCGCCGGCGTCGAGTTCAGTTTGATCTCGTCCAGAAAGTCGAGCAACGGGACGTTGAGCAGTACATGATCGAACCGGGCGTCCTGTTTCCGCAGGAACTTTTCGACCTTCTCTCGGTAGAATTCGGGAGGCTTCCCCTCGATGCCGTCATAGTCACAATTGACGGAGACGCAGGCAAACCGGTCGCGACCGAACCGCTCCTGCAATCGGGCGAAGTCGGGAAAGCACTCGACGCACGCCGGACAGGTCCGC
This sequence comes from uncultured Planctomycetaceae bacterium, assembly GCA_964633565.1. Lineage (GTDB taxonomy): Bacteria > Planctomycetota > Planctomycetia > Planctomycetales > Planctomycetaceae > CAZWGW01. Next base: position 1,786 of record CAZWGW010000477.1, on the reverse strand, counting down.
GTCCAGACGTCGACCAGAACGACTTTTCCCGCGTGCTCCTTCCGGATGAACTCTTCGGTCTGCGCCCAGCTCAAAATGCGCGCGGCCGGCACGTCGTTCGTCGCCGCGGAACTGGACGACAGGCCATCATCATCGGCAGCAGGACGCGAGTACGGACCGAGCGCCGCCAGGAGCGCGGCGAGCGTTGTCGCGGAGCGGACGAAAGGAATCGGGCGGAGGCTTTTCATCGCGGAAACACTTCCCGGAATGGTCCTGAACGATTCTACCACGAGTCCGCGGTGGCAGACAGCACTCCCGCCGGAGTAGACTCAACCGTCATGTCGTCCCAAGCCGTGCAACAGGACCTCACGTGGACGGTCCACCCGGCCCGGCAAAGTCCGGGAGCGGCGCTGGCGGCGGGCGGCGCCATCGTTGCGCTCGCCGCCTCGGCCGGCGCGCTGATGGAGAGCATCTGGTGGGGCTTGCTGTCGCTGGTGCTGCTTGCGCTCCCGCTGCACCGGTTTTTTCTGCCCAATCGGTTCGGGCTGGACGAGACCGGTGCCACAGCAACCACGCTCCTGCGCCGCCGGCGCATCCGCTGGGGCGACGTCCGCCGGTTCGACCCAGGCACGGCCGGAGTGCTGCTCTCGTCACGCTTCCGACCCTCGGCCTTTGGCGGCGGCTCGAGCGTGATCCTTCTCTTTCGAGACAACGCGGCCGAGGTCGTGGCCCGAATCAGGTCCCATCTGCTTGAGGCGTCTGACAACGTGGTCGCGACCGCTGAGGTGAATGATGCCACGCCTGTCTGAATTCGCCGGCGCGGCGCGGCAGTGGCTGCGGCACGCCTTCGCGGTCGACGCCGCCGATCCGGAGGGCCCGTCTCCGGCGCAGCGCGCCGCTGCGGAACATCTCTGCCGCGAAGTCGTCCGCCGCCGGCTGACGACGCCGGCGCTCATGTTTCTGGAGTCGTCGCGGGGGCTCAATTATGTCGGGGCACAGGTCCTGCACTTTTTCAAACCGCTGATTGCCACGCTGGCCGACGGTCAAGCCGCAGACCATTTCGCAGAGTTCCTGGAACGCCGCGACTCGCTCGACTTCCTGTGCCGGCGCATTGAAGAACTTGAGGCCGCAGCCGAACGTACTGAACGTCGACCTCCCCGCGCATCCCACTGACGACTCACCACACAGCAGTCACCCCTCCTGAGTCGCCGTTCCCCCTTTCATCCTCTATTCTCTCGTTCCAGCCTTTGCGTCCCTTGTGACTTCGTGGCGAAACACCGTCTTCGTGGTGAACCGAATCGGCCATGCCCACTCCCGACCCCGCGAACATCAACGTCATCCTCGCGACCGATTGCGGGAGCACCACGACCAAAGCCATCCTGATCGAGAAAGTCGACGGCCACTACCGCCAGACCTACCGTGGCGAAGCCCCGACGACCGTGGAGCAGCCCGTCGCCGACGTCACCGCCGGCGTGATCAACGCCGCGACCGAAGTGGGCGAACTCGCCGGCCGCCGGCTGATTGACGACCACGGCCATCTGATCCGGCCGGCGCGGAACGGCGAGGGGTGCGACATCTACATCTCGACCTCGAGCGCCGGCGGCGGACTGCAGATGCTCGTTACGGGGGTCGTGCGCGAGATGACGGCCGCCAGCGCCAAACGGGCCGCGCTCGGCGCGGGGGCCATCGTCATGGACGTGATCGCCTCCAACGACAAGCGCCGCCCGCACGAGCAGATACAGCGGATTCGCGAACTGCGGCCCGACATGATCCTCATGTCGGGCGGGACCGACGGCGGCACCGTGGC
>CAZWGW010000476.1:0-5967 GCA_964633565.1 uncultured Planctomycetaceae bacterium | reverse complement strand
TGACCGGTGGCTCTACAATAACCTGTTGCTGTGACGCCTGTTGCGTCAACCGGCTTCAAGCCGCGCAGCGTGTCCGACTACCGCCGGACTACCCTGCAATGGCGACGCAATTCGCATGGTGCTGCGTCAATCTGGCGACCCGATCGTAGAATTTGCCTCGGTCATTTCTGAGTCGGAATACGGCACTCCGCTTCGGACTTTCCGGCGACCGTCATGCTTGCGGACTGGCCACCACTGAATTGACTTTATCGGGATTCACAACAGGGTCGCTATTATCCGACACAGAAGGGAAGGCGGTTCTTCCAGCCGGTAATCAGCCTTCCAGACGACAACCTCCCACTGCTCTCGTTCACGAATCTGGCAGAGGCGCATGTTCTCTGCGCATTTCGCCGTGAACATGAGATCAAGTTGCACCGAATCCGCGCCGCGCTGGACTATGTGTCCGATCGATTCGGTTGGCAGCATCCGCTCATCGAACAGAGATTTGAGACTGACGGCGCTGCGTTGTTTTTTGAGCGGCTGGGTACGATTGTCGATGCGTCGGCACGTGGACAAATGGTCATGGAAACGGTTCGGGCGCATTTCGAGCGACTGGACCGCGTCGACGACTCGGTAATACGGTTTTGGCCTTTCACGAGGAGTGGGATCGAAGGGAGTCCAAAATCGGTCTTCATCGACCCGCGGGTGTCGTTTGGCAGGCCGTCTCTTGCGTCCTGCAACATTTCAACCGACGTGATCGCACAGCGGTATAAGGCTGGCGAATCTGTCGAGGAACTTGCACGAGACTACGAGTGTGACCGGCTCGAAATCGAAGAGGGGCTACGCTGCGAACTCCAATACCGAATCGCAGCATGACCACGAGGAAGTCCTGTTTCTCGACAGATGCCTGGGCAAGCACATCGTCGCTGACCGGCTGCGCGCTCATGGGCTGTGAGTTGAGATTCACGCAGATCACTTTCCACAGACCGAGCAGGACCCGGAAGGAAACGATGCCCATTGGCTCAAAGAGATTGGAAGAAAGGGATGGGTCATCCTGACGAAGGATGATTCCATGTATTCCAATCAAATCGAAATCAGAGGCCTGTTGGAGTCTGGCGCCCCGTCGTTTGTCCTGACCGGAGGAATGTTGACGGGAAAGCAAATGGCGGCATCGATCTTGAAGGCGCTACCGCAAATCCGGAAACTGGTGACGAACTTCGCCCCGCCGTTTATCGCCAGAGTCACGGCTGCCGGCGATGTCAGAATCGTCTATACGCATTCGGGGCTGATCAGGAAAATCGAGTGAAGTCCGAATCTCGGGTTGTTATTCCACTCCATCTCGGGTCATGCTGGAGCTGCGGCGAGAGTGTGCTGATTCCTGCTGATTCTATGCCGGATGATGCTCGCAAATGTGGTTGCCAATGTTCGTTGTCAGACATGCGGTGCTGAGATCTGGTACGAGACACGCGAAGGCCGGCTCGGGGTTCGGATCGGTACAAAGGATGAAATCCGGCCGAATGCGCGGCACTTAAACAGATCGAGCGATTCTTCGCGAATTAGGGACTCCGTCGAAACGCCCCGATTGCCGCGACTCAATGAGAAGACAAGGCGTCAACTCCGAGCGCAGTACCTGGCGGCTGGGAAAATTGAAGCCGATGGCGGGATGCCGACACGCCGCCCTGGAGCCCGGAACATGCGGCGGTCGAATTGCCACTTCTGTCAGTGCGAAGTCGCAAGTGGGTCGGGATACATGCGAACTGTCCCAAGCTCAAATGGGAAGGAGCTTCGGAGAACGGTCTGCGCATCATGCGTCGGCAGAGTTGCCGAAGCATGGCGAGCACATTCGAGTCGGCCGTCACGTTGATTATTCCGACACACCCCGGCATGATCGAGACGCTGCATGTCAAAGTCTGTTCGCTGGCAGTGCCCAATGTGCAGTTCAGAGTAACTGCCGGACACGAGCCGGACATTTGCTTTGATTGTGAAGCGGAAAGAAAAGCCCGGATCAGTCGAATGACAATTGTTGATCCGGACGATGCTGTCAACATTGCAGCTCAACAGATTCCGGTTACTACCTCGGGAGAATTCCGCCAGGAGGGGCATATCATCGCTGAATCAATGTCGCTGGTCACGGCCCGTTGCGTGATCGGCGTCGGATTGTTGTCTGAATTGTCCGCATCGCTGAAGGATCTGTTTGGCGGACGATCCAAAACGATGCAGGATGCAATCGCCGCCGTTGAGTCCGCCCTCATCGAAGATCTACGCGAACGGGCGCTTGCAGTTGGCGCTGACGCCGTGATCGAAACTCGGTTTCAGTTCGGGGAAATCAGCGGCAAGGCACACTCATGCTTTGGGGTACGGCGCAGGGCACGCCGGTGCGACTCATTCCGGACGACGGAGCGGGGTAGCAGCCTCTTTTGACTCGCGACCAGGCCACTCGTGGACCGGCGAACTGATTCTCGCCGCCATCGGCATCCGCCGCCCGCTGCCGAACGCACGCTGCGACAGCTTGATCCCCGGGGGCATTTGTCTCCTCTTATATTCGTTGCGGTCGAGAGCGTGCACGACCCAGGCAACCGTCTCCGCCGGGAACCGGGTCGCCAATTGCCGCGGGGACTCTTCCCGTTCAATCAGTCCCTCCAGGATCGCGTCCAATACTGGATACGGCGGGAGTGTGTCCTGGTCGACCTGGTTCGGCGCAAGTTCGGCACTGGGGGCCTTTGACAGCGTGTTTTCCGGGATCACTTCCCGGCATTCGACCACGTCGTTGATATGCCGCGCCACGGCATACACATCGCGTTTGAGCAGGTCGCTCAGCACGGCAAACCCGCCGCACATGTCACCGTAGAGCGTGCAGTAGCCGACGGCCAGTTCACTCTTGTTCCCGGTGGCGAGGGCCAGCCAGCCGTGGCGATTGCTGCGCTCCATGACAATCGCCCCACGGACCCTCGCCTGCAGGTTCTGGTCGGCGATGCCGGCCGGCTGATTCCGCAACTCGTCACCCACAACCGGCAGCGATTCATAGGCGCGGTGGACATCGTCGATCGGAATGACCTGGTGGTCGACACCCAGTGACAGCGCCAGTTGCTGCGCATCCGCCACGCTGTGCCCGGAACTGTAACGGCTGGGCATCAGGAGTCCGTGGACGTGCTCCGGACCGGCGGCGCGTGCGGCGATATAGCAGGCCAGTGCGCTGTCTACTCCGCCGGAGAGTCCGAGCACGCAGTCCGTGAACCCGCACTTCCGCAGGTAGTCGCGCAGCCCGAGCACAAGCGCATCGAGGATCAGCGCCGGCCGTTCCCATTGCGGTGCGTCGAGGGGAGGGGGGAGTGACTCCAGGTCCACAAGCTGCAAATCGGGAGCGAAGCCCGCCAGCCGCTGGACGACGACTCCGTCGGCGTTGGCGACAAAGCTGTGCCCGTCAAAGACGAGATCGTCGTTCCCTCCCACCTGGTTCACGAACACGATCGGCCGCCGGTAGGCCCGGGCGTGCCGCGCCATGATCCGGCTGCGGCGATCGGGCTTCGTGACCTCAAAGGGGCTGGCCGACAGGTTGATGAAGACCTCGGCGCCGGCGGCCGCCAGTTGTGCGACCGGGTCAGGGAAGCGCTCGGGCTCATCCTGATAAAACGTGTTCGGCTCACCCCACCAGGCGTCCTCGCAGATATGCACCCCCAGCCGCAGTCCGCCGAACTCGATCGGATCGACGCTGCCGGCCGGACGAAAGTACCGGCGTTCGTCAAACACGTCGTAGTTGGGCAGCAGCATCTTGTGGAGCGTGGCCTGAACTCGGCCGCCGTGGAGCAGACTGGCCGCATTCGCGACCCTCCCCTCCGCAATTCCACGTCCGGTGGGATGACCGACCAGTGCAGCAATGCCCGGCTGGAGTTCCCGAGCCAACTGGTCGACCGCCTGGTCACAGTCGTGAACGAATCCGGCACGCAGCAACAGGTCTTTCGGTGGATAGCCGCTGATGACCAGTTCCGATGCGACGACCAGGTCGGCGCCGGCGGCCCGGCCGGACTCCGCCGCCGCGCGCAGCAACGCGATGTTCCCCTGCAGGTCGCCGACGATTGGATTCAACTGGGCCAGCGCAATCTTCATTGTGGCACCGACGGCGTTCTTGTGGACGTCTTACAATCGGCATGATCGGCATTTCTCACACGGACGTCAAAGGGGCTGCTCCGGAACTGAATCGATTTCCCGTCGGGAAACGTGCTGGCTGCACGGGTTATGGAATTCCCCGGGGATCGTCTTTGACGATCCTGTTGAGTGGCCTACGGTTGAAGCGCATTTCCGCTGTCCCGACCCCCCGATCGCCTCCATGAATCCTCCGTCCCAGGTCGAATCCGAGCCGACGCGCCCACTGGTGAGCGTCACGTCGCTGCTCATTCTGAGCGGCTTCCTGATCGGCGTCGCCGTCGGACAGGGAGTGGCGGACGATCTATCGCCGTACGTGCTCTCCACCGGCCTGGCTGGAGTCCTCGCCTACCTCGGGTTCGATTGTGCGGCCACGCGGCGGCGTGAGCGGGCGTTGCTGCGCGAACAACAGCAGCTCATGTCGCGGCTCAACCGGCACGTCGTGCATTCCCAGGGGAGCGCGACCGACTCGGAACTCTCCCCGGCAGCGGCAGCCGTCAAACGGGAACTCGCCGCGCGCACCGGCTCCTGAACGGCGCAATCGCGTGACTCGCCGCCGTGCGATGACGCGCGCAGCCGGCGCCCACTCTGCAACACGCCGGACGATGCCGTCCCCCTGGCAGGTTTTGTCCTCTATACTCGTCTTTCGCGGGAACCGAGTTCCGGAGACGCTCTCATGTCTTGTGGTGTATTGCCCCTCTGCCTGTTGCTCCCGATCGTCCTGCCATCATCCGTCGCACGGCTCGCCGACGCGCCGGAAACTGCGGGTGATGCGGTCCTGGTGACCGTTAACGGGGGAGACATCACGCAGTCCGACCTGGAAGCCGAGTACCTGTCGCGGCAAGTGCCGGAAGCGGCCCGCGCGGCTCTCCGCGAACGGCTGATTGAGGACCTGATCGACCGCGCGCTGGTGGAGTCGTTTCTGCAGAAACGCCAGGTGACCGCTCCCGAGCGCGAACTGGAACTGCAGGTCAGCATTCTCCGGCGGGCGGCCGGACAATCCGAGGAGGAATTCGCCGCCGCCCTCGCGCGCCTCGGCCTGACGGAAGCGTCGCTCCGGGAACACCTGGCGCTTCCCCTGGCATGGCGGTCGTATGTACGGCGGACGGTCACCGACGAACAACTGCGGCAGCACTTTGCGCGTCATCGCCAAGAGCTCGACGGGACCGAAGTGCGGGCCAGTCAGATCGTGATTACGGTGCCGGCCGATGCCGACCAGACCGTCTGGGCAGCCGCGGAACAGAAACTCGGCGGGATTCAGTCAGAGGTCGCAGCAGGCAAACTCACGTTTGCGGACGCAGCGCGACGGCACTCGTCCAGTCCCAGTGGCAAGGACGGGGGCGACCTGGGCTTCTTTGCCTATCGGGGTCGACTCCCGGTGGCGATATCGAGCGTTGCGTTTTCGCTGCAGCCGGGGGAAACCAGCCAGCCGTTCCGGACAGCGTTTGGAGTCCATCTGATCACGGTGACGGACCGTCGGCCGGGTGAATTGAGCCTGGAGGACGTCCGCAGTGCAGTGCTCGATCAGATCTCGCGCGCACTCTGGGACGAGCAGGTGCAGACCGAGCGGAAGGCGGCCCGCATTCAACGGCTTGTGCCGGCGGCGGGAGTTGAGTCGCGTTGAATCAGTCCCGGCGATCCGATTGTGGTGGAGGCAACCGTTCGGCGATCCATGCCTCGTCGACGAAGCGCCGCAGGAGCCAGCGCAGCGTTTGCTCCACCCGCGGCAGCGCCTGCGCGCGGGCCGATTCCGCCTCCGATTGCCAGACGAGCCCCGATGGCGTCAGACGGACCGGCCATTGCTCGCGCGCGGCTTCCGCGTTGATCCGCTCCTGCAGGCGGTGCGCC
>CAZWGW010000475.1:0-5976 GCA_964633565.1 uncultured Planctomycetaceae bacterium | reverse complement strand
GGCCGTGTCGATGACGGTCAACCCCGGTTCCGCTCCAATCATGGCGACGAGATCATGCCCCGCGCCGGTGCTGACCGCGACCGGTCCGATGATCGTGCCGGGGTGGAAGATGCTGGTATCGAGGTGATGCCCGAAGAGCACCCAGTCGTCCGCATCGCCGGTGTCAATCATGGCGCTCCCGATCGCACAACTCTCGACCCTCACGAGGTCAAGACCGGCGCCGGTCGAGACCGACAGGTTGCCGTCGATCGTGATCCGGGCGTCGCCCGTGACACCGACACCGCCGACGTAGACCTGGTTGTTGCCGTCGCCCGCCATCACGGAGACGTCCCCTGGGAGTTCAAACCGGTACAGTCCCAGGAAGTTGTTGCCGCCGAGCAGGTTGACCTGCATGTTCTGCACTCCCGCGTAGACGCCGAGCACGCCCGGCGCGACTCCCACATCCCAGACTTCAATGTTGCCAGCAACGGTCTTGTCACCGGACCGGTGAATGACCAGGCGGTCGTCTCCGCGACCGCCAGTGATCAACAGTGTGCCCCCCTTCTGGACGATGGTGGGCGCAGCGTGTGCGGGTTGTTCGGCCGCCAGCAGCGGCAGGCAGCAGGCGGCGGCAACAGCCGTCGATCGTGCAAACTGGCTCAGAATGTTGATGGCGGGGTTCATAATCTCTCCCTGCGGGGCGGCGACTGGACAAGAGTCGGCGGGCCACAGTGCCGCATGGGCGTCCCGCCGGCGGTCGCATCCGACTGGGCGACCAGCGTGCTGCGGGGGAATTGCCGTGTGGCGCGACGACCGGCCAGCAATTCCGGAAATGGTCACCGCGACTCCGTCCGGTGGATCAGGGGACTGCCTCAAAACTCGTCGCCACGCCGCGGCCGCGCGACAGTGATCAGCAGCGACGACGGACAGATTCGTCGTCCCCGTCGTCTCCCGAATTCCTGGCGAATTCGGCGACACGTCAGAAGGGCCGCGGGACTGCGCAGATGCGGCAGCGAAACGCCACGCGTCAGAACCCCTTCAGGTTCGTCACTGCGTGATCCAGCTCCTTCGTACCGCGGATCCGCAGCAGCGCCTCCGTCACCACCGCCACGTCGTTGTCGAATGACCCGTGGGCCAGCGGGATTTTCTCCGGGCCGTTCGAAACCGTCGGCGTTTCGTGGATATGGATCTGGCTGCTGTCCACGTCTCCCCAGTACTTGAGCCAGGCCTTCACGACGTCGTCCCCTGCTTCGGACCAGGGAGTTCGCCGCGGCACGGGGCGCACCCAGGCGCACTGCATACCGAGCAGTGGCGACTTGCGCTCCCGTTCCAGCGACTGGCTCACGAGATACAATAGTGATTTGTTGTAGGGACCGACCGAGTCGGCCCGCTCGCGCTCATCATTGAGGACGTCCAGGAACAACCGGTCTTTTGCCAGGGTTCCGTCGGCGATCGCCGGCACATAGTGCTGCTGCGCGAACGCCACCGTGCAGGCCGGCGCCCACAGCGTACAGGTTTTCACCGCCAGTCCCTGTCGCTTGAGGTGTGGGAAGAGGTGCCCCAGCACGATCGACCCGGCTGAGTGGGCCACGAGGTGGACCTCAAGCTTCGGGTGCAGCGCCTGGAGTTGCTTCAGTTGGGCCACGGTTTCGTTGAGCGCGCAGTTCGGCTCCGCGCCGTCCTCGGCCGACTGCTGCATCTGGGCCCAGATCGGCTTGATTGCCAGTCGCGACCCGGCCTCGATCGCGCGGTCCCAGCGTTCCGTCGCTTCGTCCTGGACTTTGCGGAGCCAGTCGCGCACTCCCGGCAGGCCGAACTCGCTGGGGCGCGTCCCCCACACCTGGTTGACCCATTCGTCGACCTGCCCGCGCATCAGCTTCTCCGCCGACTCGCGGAACCCCGTACGCCACGTGTAAAAAATCGGGAATACACCGTTGTGCTTGAAGTAGGGGCCCAACACGCGGATGCGATTCAGCGACGCGGCCTCGTTGTTCAGCCCGCCGTGCGCGTAGAACACCACGCGCGGCGCAGTCCCCGACGCCTGGAAGAAACTGTGCGGCAGGTCGACGCACGTCCGTTTCACCGCCGCCTGTGCGGTGGGGGAGACCGGTTGCCGCCGCAGCGGGCGGCCGTCGTCCCCCTGCACGACCGTGTGGTCGTACGCCGTCAACTCGTTCCAGGGGGTCGTGGCCTGCGTCGCGGCCTGGACGCGGGCGGCCGACAGCCCTTCGCGGGCGAGTTGCTTGCGCCAGGCGACCTGCCGCGTCCACATTCGCTCCGATTCACGCCCCGCGGCGGTGGGGACGACGCCCGGCGTCCTGCCCGCGGTCATTTCGGCGAAGCTGCGGATCGGCACGCCGAGCGCGGCCGCCCAGGCGTCGCTGGCGTGCTGCTGCCAGTCGTCATACGGGAGCAGCGCGAAGCCGTGGAACCCCCAGTCCGGTCCCCACGAGTTCTGCACGATGAAACCGACGTCGTTGTAGCCGACCATTGCAAAAGCGTGCCCGCCGCGGTCCTTCTTCTTCGGCGGGGGGATGAGCGCCTCCTCGAGCGACTTGCAGTCCCACAGTTCCCAGCCGTCATGGACGTCGGCCGACACGTACAGCGCGCCGATCTCGAACAGCGCGGCCTGGAGGTCGTTGACCGAAGATTTGTCGACGCGGTAGTAAGCGCCGAGCCGCACTTGCCGGGCGTCCTCCTGCCAGCCGTCTTTCGGCGGAACAAAGACCTCCACCGAATAGGGCCACATCTCGCGGTTGCAGACTCCGTGCTTCTGCCAGCCCTTCATGGCGCCGCGGCAACTGGAGCCCTCATAGTCTTCGCCGGGCCATTCGTCGTAGTGCCGGGCCATTTCGTACAGCATGCGCGGGCTGACGAACTGCTTTGGCCTGGGGACGGCCGGGAGTTTGCCTCCGCGGTCGGCTGCCACGATTGCCGCCTCGCGCCAATACTGAGTCCACAGCAGGAAGTTGACGACTGCCGCCAGTCCGAACCCGGTGCAGGCCCCTTCCTGCCCCTGGTCGTCGACCGCGGACTGGTACTTTGGCAGGTACGTTTCGGTGACCGACGGCGCCGGGTACTGGCTCGGCAACGAGCGCAGCCGCGGGCGGTAGGGAAAATCCCGCAGGTCGATCGGGTCGGGGGCGACGTCGAACGTGCGGCCCAGAAATTCGGTCCGTTTGACGGGGGGCCGCTCTGCGGTGCGTTCTGGGGGGATCGTGCGTGACTTCGACCGCGCGCCGCGTTTTTTGGCCATGACAGCGCCCTTACCAGCCGGCAGAGATGGGTGAGAGGGCGGCGCAGCCCACGCGGCCGACGGCCGTCCCTCGAGTGGCCTTCAACTCTACCGCGTCGCCTCCGGGAAATCCAAGGAATTCCCGCCGCGCGGATCGATCACGGGGCAGAATTACCCCGCATCGGCGCACACGCTAACGTACAGTCGGCAGTCGGAAGGAAAAGCGACGAGTCAGGAAACGGGAACATCCGCAGCGTACCGCCGCGCCGAACCACCTCTCACCAGCCACGAATGACCGGCCGCGTCTTCGCCCTGCTACACTCCACTTCCCCGCGCGAAACGCGGCGGATTGACCTTGCGCTGCTTCGCGTCCTGTTCCTCGTTGTCGCACTTCTGTGCCTGCTGCCGGTCGAACGGCTGATGCAGGGCTCGTTGCCGGTCGGGCCGGGACTGCTGCAGGCCCTCTTTGGCACCAGCCAGTTCATCGTCCTCTTCCTGGCTCTGCGGCTCGGCGGCGACTCCGTCGGGGACCTCCGCACCGGTCTGCTGGAACTGCTGTCCCTGACCGGCACGACGCCGCGGCAGTGGCTCGTCGTGCGGGTCCTGCAGATGTGGAAAGAGTTCTTTTCCGTCTGGATTGTCGCCGCGCCGGTGCTGGCCCTCACCTTTACACTGGGCGCCGTTACCGTCGAGGCGATGATCGCAGCGGGGCTGCTCCTGGCGACCGGATTTCTGGTCCTCTCCAGCCTGGCGCTGCTCGCATCGATCAAGGCCAAAACGCGGAACCAGATCTGGGGCTTCGTCGTGGCGTCGATCCTGGTCTGGGAGGTGCTGCTCAAAGGGCCCAACCTCGCGGCCGGCGTGCTCGGGGACTACTACCGTCTGCCGATTCCCGATGCACTGCGGCAATGGCTGGAGGGGATGTCCCGACTGGGTATTTTTTCTTCGAGCCGATTCGTCATATCCGGCGTCCTGACCGTGTGGCAGTTCTGGCCGACGTTCGCGCTCTACGGCGGCGTGTCCGCGCTGCTGCTGTTTCGCTGCTGGCGGCTGCTGGACGCCTCTTCCCGCGGCCGGCTCACACCGTCGTCGGTGGAATCGACCGGATTGGCTTCGAGCGCCCGGCGTCTGTGGCGTCCCAGTCGCCGCTGCTGGGACGATGCCTTGGCGTGGCAGGCGTATTGCGTACACGGGCTGGGACGACGCGTCGTGCGCGCCAAATGCGTGTGCTATTTGCTGTTGACCTGCGCCCTGGGCGTGGTCGCAGTGGTGGGCGATCCCCTCGCCGCATTTGTGCTCGCGGCGGCGAGCGGCGGGCTGATGCTGCTCATCTCAGTCAGCAAGCCGGGCGATTGCATGACGCGCGAGGTCCGCGACGAAACGCTGCCAATGCTGCTGCTGACGCCGCATGATGCGGAGGAGTTCTTTGCCGGCTGGCAGCGGGGGGCGCTGCGTCTGGCCTGGCCTGACATTGTACTTTGTCTCGCTGTGGCGGCGGTGTCGCTGGCGATTGACCCGGTCGCGCCGCTGATCGTGCTGGGGGTGGGCGGGGCGATCCTGTGCAGCGCCCCGTTCCTGATGCTGTGGGGACTGGTGCCGTTCTCCACCGAAGGGCTGGCCACGGGCGTGGCACTGATCCTCGTGATCCTGGCGCTCCTCGCGATCTGCATCGGCGTGGCGGTCGTCGTACACCCGGCGCTGTTTCCTGTGTTGTCGCTGCCGGCGGCGTACGTGTTCAACCTGGTGCTGCGGAAAAACGTGCTGCCGTACTGGATGCTGCGGAAGATGGGGATGGTGGTGTGAGGACGTCGCTCTGCGTCAGCGTGCCTTACCGCTTTGACCATGCCTGCACGAGGTCGTCGGCCCAAGCCTGATCGTCGGCGGAGAGCGGCGGCTCGCAGGGGCGGGAGTAGTCGATCCGTTCAGCATAGCGGCCGGCGAGGTAGGTTTGGTCAAGGGCGGCCTGCAGGTCGAGTTGGACGTCCGCATCGGGTTCGTGCAGCGGGATGGCAATTCGGGGTAGACGGTCGCGCACAGTTCGAGGATATGTCTCGAAAGTTCTCCGCAGTCGAGACGCACGATTGACGCTGACGAGGTAGTCGTATTTCGCCTTGGGCGCGATGCGTGACAGCGGCACGGCCAGCGCGTGAGGGCCGGCGCGGAGGAGGTCGATTTCGACGAGATGCGCCGTACTCTGCAGGACGTCGCGCTGCTTGGTGCGATACAGGTCCTGGCCGGCACCGGAAAACTTGTTCGAGGGGCTGAGAGCTTCGATGACCGTGACGACCTGGCGGCCGGACGAGAGGTCGATGATTTCGATGTAGGGTTCGTGGACGTCGAGCGGGGCTTCGACAATCAGTGGTTCGTCGAGTTCAGCGAGCGCGGCACCGCTCGCACGGGCAGGCTGAGGGCGGTTCGGCCGAATCCAGACATCCGGTCGGATCGCGCGCCCTGGCTCCTCAACATAGACTCGCTCCTCGACATTGGCGATGTAGCGCGGCGCGAGGAGAGGCTGCAGGAGGTCAGAGAGGTAGACGATAAGGCGCGAGTGGACTCCGGTCCAAAGCTGGGGATGTTCCAACCAGGGATCCATGCCCGGGAACGGGCTGCTGAGTGCAGAGTTGCTCATAAACTCATTATGACCAATGCAACTTCACGCCAGCAATACGGATCATTTGTGCGGCCGATACCTTCATTCGTCCAATCACTTCGTCGTTTGCAGCGCAAAAGTCGCCAAAAGGCTCATTGAGAGATCGCCCCCA
>CAZWGW010000474.1:265-5976 GCA_964633565.1 uncultured Planctomycetaceae bacterium | reverse complement strand
CACGTTCGAGGAAGAGAAGAAGATTGCCATCCAGACGACCGCGCTGCAGCAGGACGACATTCGGCCGGTGCTGACGGGACCGGAGATCCTGGAGCTGCAGAAGATCGTGCGGCAGGTCCCCGTGACGGACCACGTCGTCGACTACTCGCTCGCGCTCGTGCGGCAGACGCGCATCGGCGAAGAGGGCTGCCCGGACTTCATCAACGACTGGCTGAGCTGGGGAGCCGGACCGAGGGCAGTCCAGTACCTGCTGCTTGGCGCCAAAGTCCGCGCGCTGCTCAACGGCCGCACGCACGTCTCGACCGACGACGTGCAGGCGCTGGCCGCCCCGGTGCTGCGGCACCGCATCGTGACGAACTTCGCGGCCGAGAGCGACGGCGTCACGGCGGACAAAGTGATCAGCCGGCTGGTCGAGGTCACGCCGTCCAAGGAAGGAGAACTGACGCGAGACCCGCGTCTGCAGAAGATCTTCGCCGCATAACCGGGCATTGCAAATTGCGAATTGCAGATTATCAATCTGCGTTATGCAGTTCGCAAATTGCATTTTGCAATTGAACTGACGTTTTGCAGGAGTTCCTTTGTGGCCGTTGCGCTGAAGCAGTATCTGACCCCCGAGGCCGTCGCCCGCATCTCGCGGCTGGAGGTCCAGGCGCGGAGCGTCGTGGAGGGCTTCCTCTCCGGCATGCACCGCAGCCCGTATTTCGGGCAGTCGATCGAGTTTGTGCAGCACCGCGAGTACGTCCCGGGCGACGACGTCCGCCGCATCGACTGGAAGGTCTGGTCCAAGACGGACCGGTACTTCATCAAACAGTACGAGGAAGAGACGAACCTGCGAACGACGCTGCTGGTCGACGTCAGCGAGTCGATGCAGTTCGGTTCGACGACCACGACGAAATACGACTACGCCTGCAGCGTGGCCGCGGCGCTGGCATACCTGTTGCTCCGGCAGCAGGACGCCGTCAGCATGCTGGCCTTCGACGAGGAGGTCCGGGGCGTCGTGCCGTCGCGCAGCCGGCAGACGCACCTCGGGGCGATCCTGTCGGTCCTGATGCAGGCGACGCCGGCCCGCAAGACCGACATGTACGATATCCTCCGGTACGTCGCCGACGAGAAATCGCAGAAAGGGATGGTCGTCCTGATTTCCGACCTGTTCGTGCCGCGCGACGGACTATTCCGCGGACTGCGGCTATTGCGCCGCCGCGGCCACGATGTGATGATCTTTCACGTCCTCGACGACGAAGAACTGGACTTCAACTACTCCGGCACGACCCGCTTCGACGGACTGGAAGAGATGGGCGAACTCGTGTGCGACCCGCGCTCTCTCCGCGAGGGATACCTGGCGGCGCTGAACGCGTACCTCGACGACATCCGCCGGCGCTGCGCAGGGAGCGTGATCGACTACCAGACGATTCGCACCAGCGAGCACATTGACGCGGCGTTGCGGCATTACTTGAACCACCGCGTGGGACTGAGCAAGGGGCGGCGCACTTAAGCAGGGAGTGATTGCAAAATGCAAATTGCAAATTGCAAATTGCAAAATGAAGTTCACGCGGAATCGTGCGCTCGTGCAGCAGCGGCGATGGCGCAGCAATTTGCATTTCGCAATCTGCAGTTTGCAATTTGCAATTCCCTTCGAACGAAACAGTCGTTCGATACCGGCGCTCGCACCGCATTCCAGACCTGTTCCGCACGGCTCGCATAGGGAAGACTTCGCGAGAGATGTCCACCTGGATCGCCCAGCATTTCCTGAACCCGGCGTTCTTCTGGTCCGGCGCAGCGCTGATCTCGGTGCCGATCATCATCCACCTCATCAACCGGCTGCATTACCGGCGGGTGCGGTTCGCGGCGATGGAGTTTCTGCTGGCGAGCGAACAGAAGAGCCGCCGCCGGATCCTGCTGGAGCAGATGCTGCTGCTCC
Organism: uncultured Planctomycetaceae bacterium; assembly: GCA_964633565.1. GTDB lineage: Bacteria > Planctomycetota > Planctomycetia > Planctomycetales > Planctomycetaceae > CAZWGW01. Next base: position 4,058 of record CAZWGW010000474.1, on the reverse strand, counting down.
TGCTGCGAATCCTGATGGTGCTGCTCCTGCTCGCGCTGATCGGCCGAATGGTGCTCAGCGCCAGCCAGTTGTCGCTGTTCCAGGGGGCAAAATCGCACCATCTGGTGCTGCTCGACGACAGCGGGTCGATGCGGGACCGCGTCGGCGAGACCTCCGCGTTCGAGGAAGCAAAGTCGATCATCCGCAAACTCGTCTCCGAGGGCGCGAATCGGCCGGGGACGCAGAAATTCACGTTGCTGCTCGCCTCCCGGCCCGATGAGACGATCGCTGGTCTGAGCGAGCGGGATATCGACGAGGTTCTGGTCGACGAAGTGTCAACGCGGCTCGAAGACCTGGAGTGTACGCATCAATCGCCGGACCTTGGTGCAGCGCTGGAAGCGGCCAAATCGCGGCTCATCGATGACCGCACGGACATCAAACATCTGCACGTGATTTCCGATTTCCGCCGCGGCAACTGGTTCGATAACAAGTCGCTGGCGGCCACGCTCAAGGCGCTCGACCAGGCCGGGGTCGCGATCAACCTCGTGCGGACGGTCGCCGACGCTCACGAAAACCTGGCCATTACGGACCTGAGCGGTGCGGTGGAAGTGGCCGCGGCGGGCGTCCCGGTCACGCTGCACGTCAGGATGTGCAACTTCGGCACCCGCGCCGCGGAGGGAGTCCGCGTCGGCGTCGCCGTGGACGGTCGGCAGGTCGCCATGAACCTCGTGTTCGAAAGCATCGGTCCCGGTGCGGAGGTTGAGCGGCCGTTCGAGATCACGTTTGACACCGCCGGCAAGCACCGCGTACAGGTCTCGCTGGAGAGCGACCCGCTGGAGCAGGACAATTTCCGCCATCTGGCGGTCGAAGTTCCGGAGGAAAACCCCGTCTTGATCGTTGACGGTGCACCGGGCGGCGAACAGGGGACATACATCGCCGACGCACTGGCCGCCGACAAGTCGGTAACCGGATTCGCCACGGTTGTCGATGGTCCCGACTATCTTCGCAAATCGCCGCTTGAACGGTTTCATGTGATCTACATGGTCAACGTTCCGGAGTTGCAGGCCGACGGTCTCGACGCGCTGGAGAAGTTCGTTGCCGCGGGAGGAGGGCTCGTGTGGTTCATGGGAGATGCGGTTCGTCCCGCGTACTACAACGACAAGCTGTTTCGCGAAGGGACCGGGCTGTTCCCCGCGCGGCTCGGTAGCGCACCGGCCCATCTGCCGCGCGACCCGTCGCAGACGGCCGGTGCGGACATCGCCGCCTCAAACCACCCGCTGTTCCACATCCTCTCCGGAGAGCAGAATCCGTTTATCGACGTCGTTTTCGTCAACGAATACTACCCGCTGGACAGGCAATGGCTGGCCGAACAGCTTCCGGCCTCAATCAATGTCCAGCTCGTGGCCAACCTGCGGGACCGCAGCCCCCTCGTGCTGGAGCACACGTACGGCAAGGGGCGCGTGGTGACCTGCCTCACGTCCGCCGGGCCGCTGCTGACGGCACAAGGCGAACAGTGGAACAACTGGGCAAACGGACCGGCCGCCCCCAGCTACGCCGTATTTCAACTGGACCTTGCCAAATACGTCGCCCGCAGCGACCGGACGCTGCCGAGGCGCATCGTCGGCGAGCCGATCGGCGAAAAATTCAGTCGCACCCATTACCAGGATGCCGTCGAGTTCATTTCGCCGGACGACCAGGTGACGCAAATCAAGGCGGTCGAGCAGGCTTCGGCGGAGGAAACTCCCGGCGCAGCCGCGCCGCCGGCGGTACGTCCGCTCGCGGTGACCTTCCGCGACACCGACGCCCCCGGCATCTACGGCGTGCGACTGACGACGCAGGACCGGCAGCCGGTGGAGAAGCTTGTGGCCTATAATGTTCCAGTCCAGGAAGGGTTATTGACGCTCGTCACCGACGAACAGATCCGCAATGCCACCGGCCCGCTGCAGCAGTTGACGATCCAGCCGGCGGGCTCGTTCGGCTGGATCCGCAGTGAATCCCCCGGCGAAGACATCCGGTGGTTCGTCCTGACGCTGCTGATCGTATTCGGCGTCTGCGAGCAGGCAATGGCGTATCGGTTGAGTTATCACCCGCGGTGAAGTCGTTTGGTGGTTTGGTTGCTTGATAGACTGGTGGGGGCGGAGTCGCGAACACCAAACGACCCACCGTGAAACTGTGACGGAAAATTGACACGGACATGCCCCTTTTCAGTCCTACTCTGCTCGCCCAGGCGGCCGAAACGGCCCTGACGAAGAAGTCGTTTCAGCTCGACTGGCCTGAGACCGGCAGCGAGTGGGCGCTGTTCGCCGGATTCGCGCTGGCGGCGGTGTACGTCGTCTGGATGTACCTGCGCGACACGCGCGGCATGTCGGCAGGCTGGACTGTGTGGCTGGCATTGCTGCGGCTGGGTCTGCTCGCGGGACTCGCCGTCGTAGCGCTCAACCCGCAGGAGCGGACGCAGAAGAACGCCTTCCGCCCGTCGCAGACCGTGCTGCTGGTCGACACGTCAACGTCGATGCAGCAGCCGGAGAAGGACCCGCGGCTGGTCGGTTCGGGACGGCCGCGGACGAGATCGGAAGCGGTGCGCGAATTATTGGCCGATTCGCCGCTGATCGCAGAGCTGCGCAAGGTCCACCACGTCGACCTGTACACTTTTGACAGCGACGTAAGCGAGAGCCAGTTCCGGTTTGAGACGCAGTTCCGGCCTGGACAGCCGGATGCAATCACTTCGCAGGCGTCCGCCGCCGCCCAGCCCGACGCGTCCCCCGACTGGGTTCATCTGCTGCAGCCCCGCGGACAGTCGACCCGCCTCGGCGACTCGCTGGACAAGCTGCTGGCCGAAGTGCAGGGCAAGACGCTGGCGGGCGTCGTCGTCTTCACGGACGGCGCCTCGAACGTCGGGCGGGACATTCGCCCGGCAAACGAACGCGCCCGGAACTCCGGCGTGCGGCTGTTCGCGGTCGGCGTGGGGGGGACAGAGCCGCCGCTCAACCTGCAGATCGCCAAACTGATTGCACCCACCGACGTGCAGCTCCCCCGGGCGGATGAAGCCGGAGACGGGCAGGACACGTTTGAAGTGACCGGTTTCATCCAGTCGGAAGGGCTGGGGGGCCGCACGGTCCAGGTGGAGTTGCTCCGCAAGTTCGCCGATGAGGAGTCGCCGGCTGTGATTGCCACGCAGGAGGTGACGCTCCCGGCCGGTTCCGACCCCACGACGGTCTCGTTCCAGCAGGTGCCCGAGCGGATGGGGGCGGTTGAGTATTACGTGCGCGTCGTTTCTCCGGCCGGTGTCATCGAGAGTCGCGATGATGACAACGTCCAGTCTCGTACGATCAACGTGTTTGACCAGCCGCTGCGGATCCTGATCGTGGCCGGCGGGCCGATGCGCGACTACAGCTTTGTCCGCAACGCCCTGCACCGCCACAAGTCGATGGAGGTCGACGTCTGGCTGCAGACCGGCGCGGTCGGGATCAGCCAGGATTCGCACGAAATCCTGTTTGAGTTCCCCAAGGCGCGCGACGACCTGTTCAGGTACGACGTGGTCATGGCGTTTGACCCCGACTGGTCGCAGATTCCCGACGAAAGCCAGCAGATGCTGGAGGACTGGGTCTCCCGGGAGGGGGGCGGCCTGATCCTGGTGGCCGGCGACGTCTACACTCCGCAGCTCGCCGCCGCATTCGAGGACCGGAAGGACGAACTGCGACACATCGCCAGCCTGTATCCGGTGCTGCTGGAACAGGTGAAATACAGTCTCGGCAGCTCCGAGCGGTCATATGGTTCTAGCTCCTTATTGATGTTTGTTTTTCAAGATGCAATT
>CAZWGW010000474.1:0-255 GCA_964633565.1 uncultured Planctomycetaceae bacterium | reverse complement strand
TGGGCCTGACACAGGAGGGGAAGGCGGCGGGGTTCCTGAAGCTGCTCGACGAACCGTCGCCGACCATGGACGTCTGGGAAGAATTCCCGGGGGTCTACCGTTGTTATCCCACGCGCGGCCGCAAGGGGGGAACGACGGTCTACGCGGAGTTCACGAACCCACTGAGCCGCGGGCAGGATGGCCAGCCGGTGCTGCTCGCCGGACAACGTTACAGCCAGGGAAACACACTGTATCTCGGCAGCCCGGAGATCTGGC
>CAZWGW010000473.1:4114-5979 GCA_964633565.1 uncultured Planctomycetaceae bacterium | reverse complement strand
GGACGGCGTCGGGATAGTGTCCGACCAGTCGCTCCAACTCAGTCGCTGACAGCGAAAGGCTGGCTCCCATCGGCGTCAGATTCCGCACAAGCAGCCGGCCGACGTCAGCCGACGTACTCCGCTCGAACGCCGGCAGCAGCGCTGGCGCCGCGGACGGGCCGATCTGTTCCAGCGCACCGGCGACGCAGGAGAGTTGCTCGTCACTCAGCGGCGCACGTGCGAGCGCGCCGGCAATTCGCAGGCGGTCGATGATCGTCGTATCTGGATCGATGAGCTGCTGGTGGAGAAAATCGAAGAGAACTTTGGGTACGTTGTTGAGACGCGGACTGAGGGCGGCGAAGGCCTCATTCCGCGCGGCCAGCGACTCCTTTTCGGACAGGGCCATTTCGAGCAGCCGCTCGTCGAACGCGTCGATCCGGCGGCTGCCGATGACGCGGATCGCCAGGAGCCGCACTTCGGAATCGGCATTCGCCAGCAGGGCGCCCAGGGCTTCCGACCACTCCGTTGGGAAGTCGTCGATTCCCGCTCGTGCCATGACATCCAGCAGCACACATCGAGTCGGTCGCGGCAGATTCGGGTCCAGCATTGCGGCCGAAATGAGCGATTGAACGTCAGGCTCCCCGGCACGTGCCGTCAGGAAGCCCCGCAACATCGATTCCCTCTCCGCGGTCAATGCCGGATCGAACGCCCACGTTCGCAGGAGTGTAAGCGTGTCCGATTCCCAGCCTTCGCGGCGACTGATGACATCGAGGACGGTCTGTTGCAGGTCCTGGTCGGCCGTGTCCAGCAGAGGCACGACCTGTTCACGAGTCAAATGGGCGCCGTCCATCTGATCAAGCGCAATCAGCGCTGCTCGACGAACCTGCGTGTTTGCATGATTCAGGTAAGGAGTCACCTCGTCCCGGGCCGTGGACTCGAACATGGCATGTATTACAGCATGATCGCGAATCCGGTCGGCTGGCCCTTGACGGACCGCCTCCATCAGAGTTCGAACGATTATTGGTCGTACCCAGCGGGGGTCCGGGACATCGATTCCACGGCGAATCCTGTGCATGACGGCCGCGGCAGCAGCGCGCTGTTCACACGGACTGCCGTCCTCGAGAAGGTGTACGACTTCATGAAGCAGGAGGTCTCGCGCCTTGGAACCGAATGCGGTGAGCGCGCACAGCCGTACCCGGAAATCAGGGTCTTTCAGCAGGATTTCCAGTGGCGCGAACCCCATTGCATCGCTTCCCCTGGCAATCGAATGCGCCAGACCCACGCGACCCATCGAAAGCGGATGCGTTTTTTCCTGGCGGAGCAACACTTCGGCGCCGGCCTGTTGTTCGCCTCGGGGTCGTGCCAGCGATTCAATCGCCGCCTCGCGCACACACGGACGCGAATCCGCCAGATACGGCAGCACGTCCGCCGGCTCCATCGCGGCAAAGTCAAGTTGTGTGCCGCGCGGGTCGTCGATCTCATGCGCCCCCGTTCGCCGCGCCCGGTAAATCGCCCCCCCAATCTCCGGCTTGGCGATCTGTGACGTCGGACACCCGATCCGGAACCAGCCCCCCGTGTCGATCACGAGCAGCGAACCGTCGGCGTCCTCCAGCACGTCGGTGGGGTGGCAGTCGGGATTGTCCGAGACGAAGAAGTCCGTCGTCTCCACGTGCCGGAACGTGGCGCCGTCGCGTTCCAGGACCGTGTGCACGACCTTGTGTGTGTTGAACTCGGTGACGAAGAAGTGGGCGCGGTCCGTTGGGGACCCGCCGACGGCAGTCGGCGGGCTTTGGGGGTCGGCGCCGAAGAACTGGTCACTGCGGTAGCGGGACATGCCGCTGACGGCGACGTGGCCGTAGTTGTGGACTTCGCGCAGCAGTTCGCCG
>CAZWGW010000473.1:0-4014 GCA_964633565.1 uncultured Planctomycetaceae bacterium | reverse complement strand
CATGCCGCTGACGGCGACGTGGCCGTAGTTGTGGACTTCGCGCAGCAGTTCGCCGGTCGATTTGAATTCGGCAATGCTGTCCTGCTGGTCGTACCGGGGATAGACGCCCCCTTCGACCCAATGCACGAGGCAGTCACCACGCGGCTGGCCGTAGAACAGATTCACGCTGCCGAGACACTCGCCGGTCTCCCAGAAGTCGACTTCGACCGGGTTGTCCATCCCGCCGCCGCACAACACCTGCACGTCGGAGCCGTCCGGTTTGCAGGAGAAGATGCGCGCCGCCTTCCCTTTCGTGAGCAGACTCCCCTCGGGGTTGGGGAGCCCCGGCTCCGGTTTGGGGGGGATCGCGGTCGCGTTGTCCTCGCCGCCAAACTCTCCCTCGCCCAGGTCGCGGATCTCGTGCCCGTGCCGGCCGTCGCACCAGTAGAGCCGGCCGTCGGGCGAGAGGAACGGCCCGTGGATATCGGCCGCGTTGCCGCTGAAGCCGAACGACTTGACGAGCACGGTCCGTTTGTCGCAGACGCCGTCGTTGTCGGTGTCTTCCAGTTTCCACAGGTAAGGCGAACTGCACGTGTAGAGCGCGCCGCGATACCACAGGCACCCCTGGGGGAAGACCAGCTTGTCGGCAAACACCGTCGACTTGTCGAACACACCGTCGCCCTCGGCGTCTTCCAGGACGAGGATCTTGTCCTGCGGGTCAGCCAGCAATTCCGCGGCACGGCGGTTGGTGCCGGCACTCTCGCAGACGAACAGCCGTCCCCGTTCGTCGAAGCAGGCCAGCATCGGGTGCTGCACGAGCGGGGCTGCGGCAACGCATTCGACGGTGAAGCCCTCCGGCACGTGGATCGCCGGAGTCTCGTCATCCGCTGCATCGGCCGGAATGAACCAACTGCCGAGGATGAACGCCGCGCAGGAGATCAGGGACAGCCGGTGGGACATGGTCGCGCTCCGCCCGGAATACTGCTGACACATCGGCCCTGACTGATGATATCGCCGCCGCTGTGCGGGCAGAAGCGGCGGGCGTCCTGGGCTGCGTCCCGAAAGCACTCTGCACCCAAGCTGGACTTCGCGCGCCGGGCTGAAGACTGTCCAACGGTCCTTCGCGGCCTTCGCTCCCTTCTGTGCCACGCCTGTGGGGGCCGGCTTGACGACGAACGGATTGGAGATCCGTTCCAACTTATGAATCGTGCTCGCGGCCGAAGCCGATCCCGCCGCGGCGCGGCGGAGGATCGGTGGGCTCCATCAGTTCGCGGATAGCGCGGAAGACGACCTGGAACTGCGAGTCGTACTTGCGCTCCAGTTCGTCCAGCCGGTGGGCGAGGTCCTTGTGCGACGCGAGCATTTCGCGGAGCCGCACAAACGCCCGCACGACCTGGATGCTGGCGGCCACGGCGACCTTGCTGCTGAGCACGTTGGCCGCCATGACGGCACCGTACTCGGTGAACACCAGCGGCAATTTGCGGCGACCGCCCCAGCGCGAACTTGATCTCGCATTTTGCGACATCAAGATTGCAACTTCTTGCTGCGTAAGACGAAACGCAAATTCATCCGGGAACCGATCACTGTTTCGCCGGACCTGCTCGTTGAGTCGGGTCGTGGTCACCCCGTAGAGTTCAGCCAGGTCCGAATCGAGAATGACCCGCTGTCCGCGGATCGACAGGATCACCTGTTCCAGATGCTCGACGGGAATCAGCGCGCCTGCCTTCGTCATCGCCTCACTTCCCACGGACTCGGTGACTGCACACGTCGTGATCGATCTACAATTCACGGCCCCGGCGCCGATTCGTCCGCTCTGTCATCAGAATTGCCTTTCCCTCCCGCTGCATCGAGGGCCGTCTGGGCAGCCTGCCGCAATCGGAGCAACTCTGCGTCCGCGGGCGCGTGGGCCTCCATCCATGCGACCCCCTGGTCAAACCAGCGGCGCGCCTGGTCCGTCTCGCCGGCGGCCGCGGAGATTTCCGCCAGCAGGAACTCGTCGAGCACGCTCTCCCCGCCGCGCATCTCAATGATTTTCTCCAGACCCGTCGAATTGAATGCGCCGATCTCCACCCGCGCCCGGTTCATCGGGGCCAGCATCGGTTTTGGCGCGGGCGTTTGTGCGACAGTCACGGCGACATCCGGGTCAAACTCCGGAAATGTGGCGGCAAACCACGCCAGATCAGCCTGCCCGAGATGCACGCCGCTCCGGTACTGGCGCGCCTCAGGGTGATCCTGTAATACGGAGCGCCACGTCTCCGCCGCCTCAGCCAGGTGGGCGCGCGCCTCCTCGGGATAACGGTCTGCGAGGAGCAATGCGGTTTCCGCATACGCGTTGGCTGCGGTGACCGCAAACTGATAATCCCCGGCGTACGCAAACTGCGTAAATGAGGCGACCACGGCCACCCTGCCGAGCAGCAGTTCGGCTTCGTAGAGCTGGTTCTGCCGGCGCAACACCGGGGTCAGCTTGAGGATGGTCTTGATCCAGTCGTTCCACGGGCCCGGCTGATCATTCCCTCGCGCCTGGTTCAGAAAATTCTCGCGCAGAAACGTAAACGGGTCCGTGCGCGCCGCCAGCAGTTGCACTTCAATGTCCAGTTCCTCGCGGAAGGCGGCCTCCGCTTCTGCGTCGCGTTGCTGAGCGGACAGAATCGAGCCGAGGACCTGAAGCAGAAGCGCCTGGTTGCGGCGATAGTTCCGGTTGTCGCCGGCACTGATCAGGCGGGCCTTGCACTGCGCGAGTGCGTCTCGGGCGACCTGCTCCGCCTCGTCGAGCTGGCCCTGCGTGCAGAGCACCCGCGCCAGAAAGGCACGGTTGGTCAGCGAGTTGGATTCCTCGCCGAGTTCCTTCAGACTCTTCGGGCCGAGTGCGGCGTAGATCGCGCCGGCCTCGCGCGCCAGTTGTTCGGCCTCGGCATAACGCCCCTGGTCGTTGCGCAGGTCGGCGCGGTTCTGCAGCGTATTCGCGATGCCAATCCGGTAGTCAGCGTCCGTCGGCTGCTGTTCTGCCAGCTCGCGAAAGTGCTGCAGCGCGGCCGCGTAATGATTGTCTTCCGCCTCCCAAAGTCCCAGGTGATTCTCCAGCACCCCCAGGCGGTACAGGTTCGTCGCGAGTTTGGACCGCAAATCGGAGTCGTTCGGAGTCTGTTCGTACAGTCGCTGCTGCAGCGTGACGCACTCCTCCAGATCTGCCGCGGCCTCGAGGAACTGCTCCAGTTCGTAGTGGATCAGCGAATTCCGGGTATGGATCTCGGCGATGCGGGTCAGGCTCAGCTCGTAATCATCCGGGTTCTGCAGCAGTTGTTCATAGAACGCCAGGGCCTTCTGCAGAAAATAGCGTTGCACGTCGGACGAGGCGCTGTCGTCGGCCACCCAGGTGCTCGCCAGCCGGTAGTACATGTCGTCGACGGCATCCACGGCGAGCTGCAGGTTGCGTTGGGCCTTCTTGCGCTGTGCGGCCTCGGCCTCGCGGGCTTCACGTTCCGAGACAAATCGGTCTTCGGCCGTCTTGCGGGCCGATTCGGCCGCAACGGCCTCCCACGTGCTGACGGCCGTCCCCACGACCATCGACAGCAGCAGCAGCGATCCGGCAATGAACACCGTTCTGTGCCGGCGGGCGAGTTTGCGGAGTCGATACAGTGCCGATGGCGGGCACGCCACCACCGGCTCATTGTCCAGAAAGCGCCGCACGTCCGCCGCCAGGGCGCTGGCCGATTCGTACCGCCGCGTGCGGTCTTTCTCCAGCGCCTTCATGACGATCCAGTCCAGCTCGCGCCGCAGGCGCTGAGTCAGGATCCGCCGATCAATATCCCCCTGCTCGTGCAGCGTGGACTGCTGAGCCGCATCGAGCGTGGAAATGCGGTGGCTCGGACGGAGGGGGACGTCTTCGCGAATGATTCGCCGCATCTCGTCGAAGCCGCGCGACAGGAGCGCCTGCTTGTCGAAGGGCGTCGTCCCCGTCAGCAGTTCGTAGAGCACGACGCCGAGGGAGTAGATGTCGGAGCGGGTGTCGATGTCGAGACCACTCATCTCGGCCTG
>CAZWGW010000472.1:4144-5981 GCA_964633565.1 uncultured Planctomycetaceae bacterium | reverse complement strand
CGTTCTTCGTGCTCGCCACGCAGAACCCCATCGAGCAGGAAGGGACCTACCCGCTCCCCGAAGCCCAGTTGGACCGGTTCATGTTCAGCGTCTACCTCGGTTATCCCGACCGGGACGAAGAGCGGAAGATTATCAAGGCGACGACGATCGACCGGCAGATCGAACTGCAGGCCGTGCTCAATCAGCGGGACATTCTGCAGATTCAGCAGCTTGTCCGGCGCGTGCCGGCGAGCGATCACATGATTGACTACGCCGTCGACCTCGTCCGGGCCACGCGCCCGCACGAGTCGGACGGCGGTGAGATGCCGAAGAATTACCTTGCCTGGGGGGCCGGCCCGCGCGCCGCCCAGGCCCTGATTCTCGGCGCCAAAGCCCGGGCGCTGATTCATCAGCGGTTCGCCGTCTCCGCCAAGGACATCCGCGCCATGGCGGGGCCCGTCCTGCGGCATCGCATGTTCACGAACTTCAATGCCGATGCCGAGGGAATCACTCCCGAGCACGTCGTCGAGTGGCTGCTGGAACACGTTCAGGAACCGAGCGAGGAAGACTATGCCGCTGCGACACCCGCGTAATTTCGTGGCTGCATGGACCATTGTGCTGCTGTCGGCCGCGGCCCTGCCGGCGCAGACCTGGTACGGTGGCGCCGACTGGACCGTGCGCCGGACCGTGGTCCTGCCCGACCGACCTGAAGAGGGAGAAGTCTGTGTCGCTGAGTTTTTCACACACGGCGCACTGACGGACGAACAGCCCGGCGTGACGGTCGTCGCGGAACGAGAACCGGTCGCCATGAAAGTGCTGCAGCGTGGTCCCGGCGATCTGCTGCGCATTGCCTTCCGCACGCTGAAGGGCCAGACCCGCTCCGACATCTACTACGGAGGCAAAGGTGGTCAGGCTGAGCAGGTCTGGCCCGATGGACCGGGATTGCTGATGGATGTCCTCCGGTTCGAGGATTGTGACCTCGCCCATCTCGCGAGTGTTCGGGCCGCCTTCGAGCGGGCGCCGCCTCTCGGGGCTGACTACGTGCCGAATGTCTTTATCGGGATGTTGCCGCTGTCCGACTCCGGAACGCCCGTGCTCGTGCGATACACGGGGACGCTGCACATCGCCCAGACGGGGAAATACAAGCTGTATACCTCCAGTCAGAATGCAAGCTGGCTGCGGATCGACGATCAACCGGTCGTCGACTGGCCCGGCCGGCACGGTCCGGAAGGGGAAGGGCGTCACGTTGCGGAGATTCCGCTCTCTGCCGGAACGCATCTGTTTGAGTACGTGCACGCGACTCCCGACGGAAGTTATCTCGCGGTCGCCGCATGGCAGCCGCCCGGCACGGACAAGATCGTTCCCATTCCGGCCGAAGCGTTCCGCAGCGTGCGCCGCGTCGCCGTTGACCGTCCTCAATTCAAAGGCGGGGCCCCACTGTCTGACTTTCACGCCGAATCCCTCGCTCAGGCGGTCCTCGAACAGCCTGCGCCGCCGCTCGTCCGCGTCCGTTTCCAGGTCGCGGATGCCGCTCGACCCTCCCGCTGGAACTTCGGAGACGGCCAGACGGCCGTGGGCACGAACGTCGAGCATCTGTATCTGCTCCCGGGAGAATATGTCGTCCGTTGTGAGAGCCCGGCCGCCAGACCGGTGGAAAGTCGCGTGGCCGTTGCGCCCCCGTGGCCCCGCATGAGTGATCCCGCCGCGCAGGTCGACGTCGCCGACTGGCAGCAGGAACTGCAGGCCCTGAACGCGGGGACGCTGCCGGCCGACGCGCTGCAGCAACTGGTGCGCGTTTACGTCGAACTGGAAGACGTCCCTCGCGCGATCAGCGTCGGAGTCGATGGCTTCCGCAAAC
>CAZWGW010000472.1:0-4134 GCA_964633565.1 uncultured Planctomycetaceae bacterium | reverse complement strand
TCCCGCTCGATCCACAGGCATCCGCCGATCTGGTCGTCGATCTGACACGGTTGATCAGCCGTGAGCCGTCGCATCTCAACGAAGCACTGCTGCTCTGCCGCGAGGGAGTGGCGCTCCAGCCGACGGGCGTCCCCGGCGTGCGCTTGTGGCTGGTGGCCGCCGATCTGGCGTTGCAACTCGATCATCGTGACGATTGTCGGGATTCGCTCGCGGCCGCGCAGCGCCTGATGGCCGGGTCTGTGCCGCAGGAGTTCGCAGTCCGCCTCGCACTGCTCGCAGGCGACCTCGCGCGGCGACGCGGGGACGCTGCCGCTGCTCGCACGGCGTATCAGGCGGCCCGGCAACAGGCGATCTCCCAAGGTTGGGAACTGCGCGAGCGGACGGCGCGGGATGGAGCGTTCAGCCGCAGCGTCGAAGACCTGCTGCGGGCCGGCGACCTGGAACGGGCCGCGGCGATGCTCGACGACTGGGGCGTGCAACTGCCGGCCAGCCGTGAAGACGGCGCCGCCGCGCTGCTCCGCGCCCGCTGGCGGCTCGACAGCGGCTTCGCTGACCAGGCCATCCGGGAGTGCGAAGACTTTGTCCGGACCGCTTCATCCGATCCGTACGCGGATCAACTGCTGTTGCTGGCGGCGCAGGCCCGTCACCGCCTGAAACACGATGACGAAGCGACCACCACACTGCAGCGGCTCATCAAAGAGTATCCGGGCAGCCCTCTGACGAATGACGCCCGCCGCATTCTCCAGGACGGATTTCCACCGGAGGAGGCTGCTCCTCCCAAAGCCACGTCCCCGCGCAGGAATTCCAGCAATGCCGAGGCACGCCCCCCGAATTGACCTCGTCGGCCATTGGTGGCCAGCGATCATTGTCGTGATCGGACTTTTCGGTGGCATCCGTTCGCTGCCGGCCGGGGACCTGGTCGTCGAGATCAAACCCGGCGAGCGCGTGGCCAGAATCGGGGTCGTACGACGTTTTGACACCGACGGCGGCCTGGTCCGAGCGGTGGATCCCAAGGCGAAATTTGACGCCCCGTACCTCGACGCCGTCAGCACGGACAAGCCTGCGCGTTTCACGGGACTGGAGCCGGGCGTCTACGACATGGTGCTGTTCCTGAACGACGGCACACGGATCGAAGGGTATCACTGGCCGCCGTTCGGCGAGTTCGAAGCGCCTGATGATCCGGCGTTCCGCGACGCGCCACCCGAAGAGGTCTCGGAGACAATCAGGGAACAGATCTCCCACACGCGATTCTACGAGAACAAAGTGACGCCACTCGCCATGGCGGGCAACGAGGAGCACGTGCGGGTCCTGATGCAACTTCTCCGGGACGATCCGACCAGCTTCGACGCCGAGTTCGGCGCGCCGGTCGCCACGCTTCGCTACGAAATCTGGCAGTACACCAATCAGTTCGGCGGATGGACGCGGGACAAGCAGGGCAAGGTGCTGCACCGCATGCTCGAGGCCCGCGCAATGCAGCAGCAGCGCACCTGGCTGTGGGACACAGAACTCGGAGGTGTGAAAGTGACGGACGCGGTGGACACGAAGCGCGTTGAATACCAGTTGGCGGATGATCTGCGGGACCTGCCCGGCCTGCGCCGCAAATCGTCCGAGTGACGATTCGTCGGCCCGATGACTGGTTGGTACACAGTTTGCTGCGACTTGACGCGGAATCTCACAGTTCGGGACAGAGGTGCATCATGTATGCAGAGACTCTCCTTGAGGAGTACAGGTCGGAAATTCGCGGCCGGGTCTGCACCCACTGCCTCCACCGACCAAGTGGAGGTCCGCCCTGCGCTGCGTTGGGGCGGCGTTGCAGGATCGAGGTTGATCTCCCACGACTGATCGACACGGTTCACCACGTTCGCTCCGAAAGCACGCTGCCGTACATCGATGATTTTCATGATCATGTCTGCATGCACTGTGCGAACGGTGATTGCCCCTGCCCGCTGCAGTTTCTGCTCGGCCCGGTCGTGCAGGCCATCGATGCCGTCGACCAGCGCCGGGCGAAACATGCCGTGCAGGTCGCGGCCGCGAGTTGAGTTACTTGCGACCACCATGCGCGGATACGGAACATGTGTGCGAAACCGCACAACAGTTGCCGCGCTGCCAGTTCGTCGTTGCGGGTCGAATTGGCTGGCGCAGAGTAGCTGTGTCTGGATTCGTGCGCGACCGTCAAGTGCGCACCGCCGCTGAATCCACACGCGAATGTGCTTCTTTGCCGTCGCTCTGACGTTGCACGTTGGGCCTGGTGCTGAGTTCGCAGAACCGCGCCACGACCACCGTCGTGTTGTCCTTCCCGCCCCCCTCATTGGCTGCCGCAATCAGCCCGCGGCAGGCCTGCTCGGCCGACGTCGCCGCGACGAGCAACTCCAGGATCTGCGGCTCGGTTGCGCATTCCGTCAGACCGTCCGTACACAACAGGAGCTGATCCCCCACGGCCAGTTCCGTCTTGTAGACCGACGGGCTGAGCTGGGCCGGGTCGCAGTTCAGGAGGCTCCCCAGGACGTGCCGAAACGGGTGATGCTCAACAGCATCGGCGGAGATAGTCCCCGCGTCTGCCAGCATCTGCGCAACCGTCTGATCGTGCGTAAGCCGTCGTAACTGCTGCTTTCGGCAGAGGTAGGCCCGCGTATCGCCGACGTGCACGAGATAGGCTGCCGGCCAGACCACGTAGGCCAGCGTCAGCGTGGTCCCCATGTGAGCATGGGGCGGCGACGCCTCCGCCGCATGCCGGATGCGCTGCTGCGTCCACGCCAGGGCTGACTTCAGGTCCTCCAGAAACGCCCCTTCCCGAGCCTCCTCCAGCCGGAACAGCCAGTGCATCATGTTGAGCAGGTACTGGACGATCCCTTCCACCGCCAGGCTGCTGGCGCGATCGCCACCGGGATTTCCCCCCACGCCATCGGCCACGAGCAGCAGCTTTGCCTGCGACATCCCGTGCAACTCGGTTTCATCGTCGTAGGACAGGCTCGTGTGGTGAATCAGGACCGATTTCTTGAGATCGGCAATGAGAAACTGGTCCTCGTTGCTCGGGCGGACCTTGCCGACGTCGGTCAGGCCGAAGCAATCCATGCTTCCGGACATTGGGTCTGTTCCTGTCTGGAGTTCCCCCCAGGGGCGGGCCGTTGTCGGCGTGACAGCGGATGCCGGTGTATCGAGCAAATCGCAGGCCACACGCCCGGCATGAGAGTTGCGTTCTCTTCTTTCCTGCTGAGGGACAGGCGTCGTGGGACACAAGCCTGGCCCCGCTTGACGCGAACAGCGCCCGGCGCGGGTCACTCCCGTCGTTCGCCTCCGGTCAGGCTCGCCCACAGCGCGGGAATCGTCTGCCGGTGGTCGCCACGCACGTAACAGCTTCTTCCACCGTCAGCGACGGTGCGGCACAGCAGCGTCTTCCACGGGCGATAGTAGTATTGCGGCGAGTCCTTCGACGGAGGTCCCGCAGCGAAGTCCGCCGGCAGCTCCGCGAGATCAAATACGGCCGTTACGAAATTGGCGATCGCCGTGCCTTCCTGCCGGGCCACATTGCGGGCCATCGAGAGGGCTTTGAGAAACACTTCCGGACCCGCGACGGCCGATCCGACGTTGAGGAACACTCCCCCCTCCAGGTCCTGAATCGCCCGTGCGAAGATGAGAAAATCCGTGAAGCTCGCTTTCCCGAGGGCGGCCCCGTCGCAGTTCGGGTGCGCGTGAATGATGTCCTGACCGATGCTGACGTGGCACGTCACCGGCACGCCGCACCGCCAGCCGGCCGCCGCAATGCTCAGATCAGCATGCGGCAGGTCCCGTTCCACAATCGCGCGACCGAGCGCTTCGCCCAGGCCCTCGTCCCGATCGGCCGCCTGACGGATCAGGTCATTGAGCGTTCCGGTCTCGCGCCACAGTCCGAATTGCCCGACAGCGATCCATTTCGACACGTCCTCGCTCGTCCCGCCGGCAAGGGCGAGTTCAAAATCGTGGATCAGTCCGGCGCCATTCGTGGCCACGTGCGTGACGAACCCGCGGCTGATCAGATCCACCAGAAACCGGGACAGTCCCAGTTTGATGGGATGCGCGCCGAGAAAGAGCACGACGGGGCGACCCGATTCGCGGGATTGACGGACGGCCTCCGCAACGACGGAGATCTCCGGCGCG
>CAZWGW010000471.1:0-5990 GCA_964633565.1 uncultured Planctomycetaceae bacterium | reverse complement strand
GAAATGTGTGCCCTCGCCAAGGGACACCGCGGCGAAAGTCTCGACATTTAAAGGAGTACAAAAGTAGTGCCTGCGGCAGAGCGGCATCAGTTCCAGACCCACATCGCGCAGCGGATCAATGGTTCCTCCTCCGGCCGCCGGACGCGACCACTCGTCCCGCAGCTCCCACAACCGGCGCAGTGTCGGCAGCTTCTCAAGCAGCGTCCGGTGCCTCGCCTCCGGCGGGATCACGTTCTCAAAGAGTTGCCTCATCAACGCGCGACGCTCGGTCGGATCCTCCGCGGGTATCGAGTATCGCTCACGAAAGCGCTGGAATCCCGCCGTGACGAGTTCGCCAAGCACGGCGTCCTTCCGCAGCCGGCACACTTCCTGCAACAGCGCTTCAAGCTGGTTGACGTACGTCGCGAAGTAGCGGCCTTCCGGATCGAGCCGTTCCTTCATCTCCTGATGCGCCAGAGATGCCTCTTCGAGGACATCCCTGGCCTTGCCACGTTTGATCTTCAGGACGTGTGGTGCGGCGTCCAGGCCGATAATCCCGAACACACCGAACGGCACGCGCAAATTGACGGCCGAGCCTGCGTCGCGCGCGATCGCGCCGCGTGCAAAATTCTCCTGGGCGCGCGGAGAGAAGATGGCGTCCATGATGTCTCTGGCTTTCCTGCGGATCGGAAACATGGACTTCACTCTGATGGGTACGTCTCACGCGGCACTGCCGCCAGAACGGTGAGGCTTGCGCCATGTTACCAGCAGTGCGCCCGACAGCGCGAGGATGGCCCCCACCATCGCCAGCAGCGTGTCCCGCTGGGCGTCCCAGAGATCCCCCTGCTGGCCGTTGTAGCGCTCGGCCGTGTCCGGCGCGAAGATCATGGCGACCCCCCATTCGGCCATCTCGTAGAGCGACCCGACGGCCAGGATGAACATCAGGCTGACGGCCGCCGCCCACAGCGGCGGCAGCTTGAGCCAGCGCACGAGGAACCGGTAGGCCGGGATCGAAATGAGGACGCCGAATGCGAAATGCACGAACCGATCATAGTGGTTGCGGCGCAGGCCGAACGTGTCGGTGATCCGGACGCCGAAGAGCGTCTCCGACCAGTCATCGTACGGCACGTTGGAGTACAGATAACGCGCGCCGAGGACGTGCAGCAGGAAGAACGCGATGATCAGCACGTAGCTGAAGCGGCTGATGCCGACCGTCTGCTCCAGGTAAACGAGCGTGACGATCGCGACGACGGTGGGGATGTGCTCCAGCGTGAAGTCGAACGGGTACGGGGGCTTGATGCAACTCAGGCCGAACAGGGCCAGGGCGATGACAAACAGCCAGCGCTGGAACTGTTGTGCGGGGAGGAACCTCACCGATCGGGGCGCTCCGTAAGTTCGATACGACCCCATTCTGCGCCGGGAGCGCGGGGGACCGCAAGCCGCCTACCGCGGCGAAGCTCCCCGGGACTCGACCACCGTGACGGGTATCTCAAAGTCCTGCCGGAGATACAGACACTGGCCGCCCGCCTCTTCGCAGACGTAATACAGCGTATAGCCGCGCACCAGTTGCCCGGCGGCCGCGGACGACGTGCGCACCTCGAACTCCAGCCGCCGCGTTTCGCGGGACTCGGCGCTCTCCGGCTGCCTGAGTTCAAACAGCGGCCGTTCGATCGTTGCGCCGTCGGGCGCGGTGATCCAGACCTGCGGCGGATCGGCTTCGTTGTTCCAGTGCGCCTCCTTTGAAGGCCGAAACTCCAGATGCAGGCGCACGGCCTCACCCGCTGCAATCCGTGCGGGGACCGTGGCAGACGAAATCGTAATCAGACGATGTGTGTCGCGATGAATGCGACCCTCCGGATCCGGTTCCTGCACGTCAGCGCCGGCCGTCTTCAGGGTCTTCGCAGGCTGGGCAATCTCCGCGCCGCTCGGTTCGACCGACAGTTCCAGCGGTGTCTCGCCCCGACTGCGGATGTCCGTGCGGGCCTGTTCAACCCAGTCGTAGAACGGGTACGGTTTGATCAACCGCGGCCCATACTGCTGAATACGGCGGCGATAGATGTAATGGTTCGGGTCGATGTCGAGAGCGCGGCCCCATTCGACGGCGGCGTTCTGAAAATCCTCCGCTCGCCGATGCGCCGAATCGAACCGCATGCGGTACGCCACGCCGAGACGGAAGTGCGTTGCCGCAACAGTGGCCTCCGCGGACGCCGACCGCTGATACGCGGCGACGGTTTCATCGATGCAATCCATGCCGCCCCACAGGATCAGCGCGTTCCCCAGTTCCCGCCACGCGGCAGCGTCGTTCTGATTGCGGGCGGCCGTTTCCAGTTCGCCGAAGTCCGGAACGCGCGTCGGTTCGGCAGCGGCGGTTTCGACTGGTGCGGGATAACTGGTCTGCAGAAACGTGTCGAGCACCCATTCCGGCGTGGGGCGCGTGTTGCGCACGACTCCGTGCTCATCAATCGCGACGAAAATCGGCACGGCCAGCGGTTCCAGCACGTTGATCGGGTCGTGCAGGATCGGCCAGTCGAAGCCCTGCCACTGCGCGAACAGACGGCAGCGCTCCGCGTGCTGCTCCTGGATCAGGCCAATCAGGGCGATCCTGCCCTCCGCGACTGCCGATTTGAGTTTGTCGTGCCAGACCGGCACGTGCCTGCGGCAGCCTGCTCACCAGGAGGCGAAGTGAATCAGCAGCACTTTCCTGCCGCGGTATTGTGCCAGCGACACCGCTTCGCGGTTGTCGATCCGCGGCAGGACAAAGTCAGGATGTGGCGCATCGACTTTGGGCTGGTACTGGGCACGCGCTTGATGACTCGGCACGGCCAGGACTGCGGCCGCGAGAGAAGCTGCGATCGTGAGCAGTCGGCAGACACGAGTCATGGACGGATTCCCTTATTGATATCAGGCAGTGGCACACGACGTCATCCCGCACCAGCACGCGATATGATCAGCCCGCCCCCTTGCTGCCGGTCAACTCCGCATACACGTGCTCGACGTTCTCCGTCCGGGATTTCGCGTCAACTCCCGTCCACTCCTTGTACCACGGCAGGTCGATCGACTCCTTGATCTCATCGAGGCTCTTGCCGGCGTCGATCCCCTTCTGCACGGCCTCGCGCAGCTCGACGAAATACCGCTTCTGTGTATCGATCAGGTCGCTGTTCGACATTTCACCGTGGCCGGGGCAGACGGTTTTGGGGGCGAGCCCCTTCATCTGCGTCAGGGAGGCGATCCAGCTCGATGTGTTGCTGTCGCCCGTGTAGTTGAACGCACCGTTCACACAGGCGTCCCCCGTGAACAGGATGCCGTGCTGTGGCAGCCAGGCGACGGCGTCGCCGGCCGTGTGGGAGTGGCCGAAGTGCAGCAGTTCCACGCGCTGCGTGCCGTCGTCGATCACGAGCTTGCCGGGGAAGTACAGCGTCGGTTCCTCGTAGGTCAGGTCGGCGTATTCGTCGGCCTTTGACGTCTGCGACTGCCGGAAGCCGGCGATTCCCTTCGTGGCGAACAGTTCCTTGCTGTTCTCGTTGGCGATGGCCGTGGCGCCGATGCGGACGTACTGCTGGTTGCCGTCGGCATGGTCGCCGTGGTAGTGCGTGTCGAACACATAGCGGATCGGCTTGTCGGTCTGCTGGCGGATGAGTTCGATCACCTCGTGCGCCTGGCCGGGGAAATTGGCGTCGATCACCAGCACGAAGTCGTCGAAGATCACCCAGCCCTGGTTGCAGCCGAGAAACGGCTCGGTCTGGCACTTCCGAAAGTAGACGCCCGGGGCGATCTCGGTGACCTGCGTCTCGGTCGGCACAAACCAGGCGCCGGCCAGACCGGCGAGGCCGATGCTCGCCACGACGAGAGCGGGAAGAAACTTCGTCCGACGCGGATTCATGCAGGAACTCCCGGAAGCAGCGTGTCACTGGAATGTGTGCCTCGTCAGGAAGATCACTTTACGGCGGCGGACGAGAGAGGACAACCGACGGCGCGCGACGCTGTGTCAAACGGCGCCCGGATTGCGGAGCAGACTCCCGTGCGGCACGAACAAGTCCGGGTCCAACTCACGGCTGCGCCACGCCGATGTCGGTCCCGCATTCATTCGCTCAAGTCGATCACGTTCGCGTCCGGGATCGAACGTTCCACGACGTCCCGCGCCAGGTTGCACCAGCGGCCGCAGCGATCGAGGATCACGCTGTCCGCAGTCGCTACCAGTTGCATCGACGTTGCCAGCGCTGCATCGGGATCAGAGTCGAGCGTCACGGTCCAGTCCCAGCCGTTCTCCCCCGCCAACTCACGCAGGATCGTCTGCAGACGCCCGCTGTTCGACACCGGCTTGTCGAGCCGCCACAGACAGGTCGTCATACCGCGTGAACCAAGCAGTTCCCCGATGAGCCGCAGCGCGGGGCGGGTCTCGTCGACCTTGCGATAGCTGCCGTGCATGCTGGCCATGTCGCGGAAGCAGCCGTCGCGGGCGTGCAGGATGACGCCGCCGGAGAGCGCCGCCTCAATCGTCGTGAGCACGTTGAAGCCGTCGATCTCGACTGACTGGGCGCGCCACGCGTCCGCCGGGACGCGCGTCGCCGTGCGGCGCGCCAACTGCTCGTCGGAGCAACTGCAGCGGACGACGGCGCGGCGCTGACGTTCCGTCAGATTAAACCGGTCGCCGACCAGTTTCAGCGCGGAGGTTTCGGCATATCCGCGGGAGAACAGCCAGCTCAGGTGGCCGACCGCCTCGCGCAACTCAGCGTGCCGTTCGGGTGCGAACAGTTCCCGGTCGTGCGGATGCGGACCTCGATGGCGGCGCGTGTCGGGCATGCCGCCGCATCGTACGCATTCTCACTCCGCTTCGCACCGTGTGTCATTTTGCCCGCGATAACTGCGTCGTCCCCAGCCCGTTGGCCGACGTGGGCGAAAAGACGTACGGCGGCAGCGTCACGTAATTGAAGCCGTTGCGAACCGACGCCTGGTAGTCGCGCTCCAGCACGTCGGTGATCGATTCGTTCTCCTTGTGGTGAATGAACCACTGGTCGTTCGAGGCGTAGGACTTCCATTCCCAGGCGATCTGGCCGCCGCTGATGAAGGCGACCTGAAACGTCGCTGTCTTGAGCTGCAGGTTAATCTTCGTGTTCTGGCCCAGACCAAAACCGCTGTACTCCCGCTCGACCGTCTCGCCAAATTTCTCCGTAATCGACACCTGCAGCGTGACAGGCTGGCCCCCGGCCACGGTGATCTTGTTGCGGGTCAATTGCTCCCGGAGCCGCGTCTCGATTGCCTGCCGGGTCGCGGCATCCATTGCCGCGTGATTCAGTTGCAGCGACAGGCTGCACGAACCGCCGGGCTGCAAAACGAACTCCGGCGCGAGCGTCGCACCCGCCAGCCGTGTCTGCGCCTGGCGGTCGGGGAGTTCCATCGCGTCAAGCAGCGCCTTGCCGCCGTCGTCGGCAATGAACCAGTGCCGGTCGTCCGGTCCCGTCGGCAGCGGGTCCCCCGCGGGGAGGGCGTAGGTCCACGCGACCACCTTCTGGTCGACGTCAATCAGCCGGGTGTGGTCGAGCAGCACATAGCGGTCGCCGAACCAGCGCAGGTGCCCCGACAGGACCGGCACGGGGAACGGCGGCGAGACTTCGCCGCTCGCGACGTCGACCGTGAACAGGTAATACGCCGCCGAGTGCTGCGACAGGAGGGCGATCCGCGAGCCGTCGGGATGCCAGGCGACCGCCTGCACGTCGCTGACGTCCGGGATGCGGCCGACAAGCATGCCGGTCGCCGTCTCGACGACAAGGCACGCCTGGCCGTCGCAGTAACTCACATAGCGGCCGCCGGCAGAGGCAGCGGGTTGTGACACGTTCTCAGCGGCGAAGATCGCCTTCGTTTCGTCCACGTCCCAGGCGACGAGCCGCCCCGCGCCGCTGAGTGTGACGAGGTGCGACTCGTCGGGCATCATGGCTGACACGACCAGCCCGGCCAGTTCATCGGTCTCCGTGAAGTAGGGCATCAGGCCCGTTACGTGCGCGCCGTCGTCGACG
>CAZWGW010000470.1:0-6004 GCA_964633565.1 uncultured Planctomycetaceae bacterium | reverse complement strand
TCTTGTCGTCGGCGGCTTCCCAGTGGATGAACACGCCGCAGATAATCACAAGTTTGTCGGCCTGGTCCTTGGGAATCACACCGGCGGCGACGCTGTCCGCGACCGCCTTGGCAACGGCGTACTGGGCCGGGCCGAACATCTGCACCGCCTGCTTGGCCCCCTTGATCGTGACTTTGGTGATCATCACCGTCGACGGCTTGACGGGCAGGTTTGGCTCCAGCACGGCCAGCAGGCTGCTGTGTCCGGCCGACTGCCGCGCCAGGGCATTGGCGAACGCGATCCCGGCGGGGCCGTCCTTGTCGCCGATAATCAGGTCAATGTGGGCGATTTCATTGCCTTCGCCGACCAGTGCTTCCCCAACGTGTAGAGCCATGCTGCACTCTCCCTTGTCTGCATCCGAACGGTTATCATCCAACCACGGACCTGTGGGCCTGGTTACGGCCCACTGTCATAACACGTCCTGATGAGGAATTCCAGCACATGCCGCAGCGCAATCGGGCACCGGCTGCATGAGCGAACCGACCCCGCCGCCGGCCTCCGGACGACCGCCGCTTTTGATCGTCGGCGCCAGCGCGCGGGCGGCGGCTTTCTCGGCGCTGCGGGCCGGCTTCGAGCCGGTCTGCCTTGACCTGTATGCGGACGCCGACCTGACGGCCGTGGCGCGAGCGAAGCGAGTCGGCTCGCTTCCCGAGGGAGCGGTTGAGGCATTTGCGAAGTGGCCGGATGTGCCGGCGATCTATCTCGGTGCGGTGGAGAACCATCCGTCTCTGATTGATGCACTCGCCGCGCGCGGGCCCCTGTTGGGGAACCCGCGGGGAGTCGTCGAGCAGGTGCGTCGCCCGGAACGGCTGGTGGAGGCGTTTGCAGAAATGCGCCTGCCGCGTCTGGAGGTCTGCACGGCAGATCAGCCTCCCCCGCGTGACTGGAACTGGCTCATCAAGCCGCGGCGCAGTGCGGGAGGACGGCGCATTGCGGTGTGGAATGCCGATACGGTTCCGCCCGCCGAGCCGCACTACTTTCAACAGCGGGCGCGGGGAGATTCGTACTCGGCGCTGTTCGTCGCCCCGCCGGACCGCAGCGACGTGCGGTTCGTCGGGTTGACCAGGCAGCTTGTCGGCGACCCGTTGCTCAACGCGGCGCCGTTTTGCTGGTGCGGATCGATTGGCCCCGAAACGCTCCCGGTCGGCATTGAACACCTCGTGCGGCGGATCGGCAACTACCTGTCCTGGAATTTCGGCCTGTGCGGACTGTTCGGCTGCGATTTTGTCGTTGACGGCGACGGCGTGCCGCGGCTCACGGAAGTGAATCCCCGCTACCCCGCGTCCATCGAGGTATTGGAGCACGCCTTGCATGCCGCATTGCTTCGCGACCATGCCGCGGCATTTGGCTGGGAACTGCCGCCAGCACGGTCGGCGGTCTCACCCGGCATTGAGGCGTTGGGAAAGTTCGTGCTCTTCAGTGAACGCGATTTCGTCGCCCCGGCGCCGGCCGAGTGGCTCCAGCCGGCCGAGTGGCTCCATGGAGGAATGTGGAACCAGACGCCGCTCGTGGCCGACATCCCGCCCGCCGGCACGCGCATCTCGGCCGGACAGCCGATCTGCACCATTTTCACCGTCGGCAAGACCGTCGCAGAATGCGCGGCGCAGATGCCGGACGCGGTCAACGGCGTGAAATCGCGGTTGTTCTGCTGAACGGCGCCGGCTGCGCCGTCTGTCAGACAGGACTGGGCGACGACGGCATCGACCCGTGGAATTCGATTGACGGCTGACGTTCTTTACACAAGGCGCTCGCACAGCCGACAATGGTTGCAGGCGGGCGGCCCTCCAGGATGCCGTGATGACTCAAGCGATCGTCAGTCCCGAGGAGTTGCGGGCATTTGCCCAGAAACTCAAGCAGTTCAATACGATGCTCTCCGACCAGGCGACCATGCTGGCCAACCAGTTGGACACGCTCAGCGCGACCTGGCGGGACCTCGAGAACAAGAAATTCAGTGACGAGTTCCGGGAACACATGCGGCTCCTGGCCCAGTTCGTCGAGGCCAACAACCGGCACATCCCCTACCTGTTGCGCAAGGCGGAGCGGATTGACGAGTACCTGCAGCAGCGTTGAAACGGCCGGAATTGCGAGCCCGGCAATTCGCATGCGACGCCCAGGGCTTTCGTGCAAGGTCGCTTGGTGGTTTGGTCGTCTGGTGGATGAGACCATGACCAGGCCACCAGGCGACCAAATGACCAACCGTCCTTGACTAATGGCCGAGCTTGCCCACGTCCTGTCGATCCCGGCGATCCGCGATTTCCAGGCGGCGCTCCGTAAATTCCAGCAGGAATTGGCGCTGTCCTGCGAAATGCTGACGACCGAGATTCAACGTGCGATCGCCTGGATCGAGTACGACCGTCCTGCGTACTGGACCGTACAGACCCGCAAGGCGTTCGACGCCGTTGCCGAGACCCGCACGCGGCTGAACACCTGTCTGATGCGGACGGTTGCCGGACGCCGACCCGCATGTATTGAGGAACGGCAGGCGTATGAACAGGCGAAGCGCCGCCTGCAGCATTGCCAGGAACAGGTCCGTCGCGTGCAGCAGTGGGCGCTGAAGATCCATCGGGAGTCCGATGAGTTCCGCGGCCGGATGGCGCGTGTGCGGCGGCTGCTCGATGCCGATCTGCCGCGAATGGACGCACTTCTCGAGCGGACGCTGACGGCGCTGGAAAGCTACGCCGAGATGGCGGCGCCTGCTCCGGCCGACGATCTGACGGGCATTGATCCCGGGACGTCCGGTGCGGGGAACGGCAATTGAACCTTGACCGGGGAGCGTCGATCATGAACGTGGGAAACCTGCAAGCCGGTTCCGGACGTCTCCAGGAAGCCCTCGAGCAGTTACAACGGACGTGGGTCAGTACCGGCGAAGTCTGGAAAGATGCCAACGCTCGCAGTTTTGACGAGCAGCACCTGCGCACGATCGCCGAGGAAGTCAATGTGGCGATCCCGGCGATTTCGCACCTCGCCCAGGTGTTGCAGTCGGCGCGCCGCGAGTTGGAGGAATGATGCACGACTCCGTCCTGGAAACCGAACTGGAGCAGGCCGCGCCAAACGGCGCGGACCCGACGTGCGTGCAGACCGGCAGGCCTGCGGGGCCGGCGCCGCAGACGCCGACCGGGATCGGCGGTGAATTTGCCGGGCTCCTGCGAGAGTTCCAGTCGGCGATCGACGCCCGCCTGCAAGCTGAGCAGGAACTGGTCGAAGTCTACGGTCTGCCGGAAGACGAACAGGAACGATCGCTCAATCGCGCGCTGCAGGAAGCCGAGTCGTCGCGCGCTGCAGTGATTGAGGCGACCGATGCGGAGTTCCGACGCCTGTGTTGCGATGCGGAACATGAGTTTCAGACGACCGACGATCAGCAGCAGGCTGAACATCTGGCGCGGACGCGCGCGATCGAGGCCCGCTTCGCGCGCGAACTGGCCGAACTGGAACAGAAGTACCACGACAGTTCGTGGGTCACGTCGTCCGTCCTTGACGACTCCGCCGAAGACAGCCCGAAACGTGTGTTCGAGCGCAACCGGCAATTGCGATTGCACTCCCAGGAGCAGCAGGCCGCCGAACTGGCGGCGCTGGAGGTCGCGTACCGCGATGTGGCGGAAGAACGCCGCTGGCGGGGAACGGCCCCGCCGCCGCCGGAGTCGCCGCCCAGAAGCTGCGACGAAGCGCAGACGCAGTTCACCGGCCATGTCGTGGCGGCGAACGGCGTGGCGGAGCAGCTCCGCGCGCTTAAACTGCCGCGGCTGTTTATCGGGTTCCGTCCGCTGCTGCTGTTCATTGCGCTGCTCGTGATCGCTTTTGCGCCGCTGTTTCTCCTGGTGGACCCGACATTGTTCGGACTGGAAGGAACGCGGCTCTCCCCCGCCTGGATCGGTCTCACGTCCGGTGCGGCGTTTGTCGCCGCGCTGGTCCTGCTGGCCGTGGTGTACACCCTGTCGTCCCTGCAGCAGAACGACGTGCTTCAGGATCTGCAGTCTCACGTGTCCTGTGCCGCCTGGTTCCATCAGGCGTGGCTCGCGCTCTCGCGGCGCGAACAGCAGCAGCAGCAGGCGCAGTTTGAGAACCGGCAGGCGGCGTTCGAAGCGCAGCGTCGTGAGTCGCTCGAACGGTACGAGCGGGCGCATGTGGAACGCCGCTCGGAAATTGATCGCTCCCGCCTGCACGACCTGCACGTCGCCGACAGCACTTACGGAGAACAACAGGCGGCGCTGCGGGCCGCTCACGCGGCGCGCATGGCGGCGCTGGAGCAGGAATACAGCGCACGGCGCACGATCGAGGCCGAACGATTTGAAATGGACCTTCGGGAGCGGCAGCACGCGCTGGACGACTGCTCCCGGCAGCGGCGGCGGCGTCAGGCCGAGCACTGGCACCACTTGAAGACGTCGTGGTTCGAGAGCGTCCGGAAGGTCGAGGTGGGAGCGGATACTGCGCGGGCGGACGGACAGCGGCAGTTCCCTGCCTGGAACGAGCTGGCGGGGGAGCAGTGGTCGCCCCCTGCGCAGATTCCGTCCTCCGTCCGCATCGGTGAGGTCGATATCGACCTGGAGAACTGGCCCGGCGCCGTCCCGCAGGACATGCGGCTGGCGCCGCGGTCGACCCACGTTGCGTTCCCGGTGATGCTGCCGTTCCCGGCATCCTCTTCGCTGCTGTTGAAGATGTCCGGCGCGGAAGGCCGGGCTGCTGCCGTCCGCACGCTGCAGACCGTACTGCTCCGCCTGCTCACGCTGGTCCCGCCGGGCAAGCTGCGGTTCACCATTCTCGACCCGGTCGGGCTGGGTGAGAGTTTTGCCGGCCTGATGCACCTGGCGGATTACGACGAACTGCTCGTCACCCGTCGGATCTGGACGGAGAGCAGCCAGATTGAGGAGCGGCTGGCCGACCTCACCGGGCACATGGAAAACGTGCTGCAGAAGTACCTGCGGAATGAGTTCGCCACGATTGAACAGTACAACGAGTACGCGGGCGAGGTCGCCGAACCGTACCACATCCTGGTCATCAGCGACTTTCCGGCCAAGTTCACCGAGATCGCCGCGCGGCGGCTGACGAGCATCGTCACCAGCGGCCCCCGGTGCGGGGTCTATACGCTGATGAGTCTCGACACGCAGCTCGACCTCCCGCACAACTTCCAGGTTTCCATGCTGGAAGAGCACCTGTCGACGTTCGTGTGGCGCAAGGGGGCATTGCATGCCGCGGCGGGGGCCGTGGCCCGCTGGCCGCTCAAGGTCGACGAGCCGCCGCCGCCGGAGACATTTACTCGCATCGTCAAGCGCGTGGGGGAGGCGTCGCGGGATGCACGCCGTGTGGAAGTCGCATTCGAGCGCGTCGCCCCGCGCCTGGAGCAGGTCTGGACCGGCAGCAGCCGCAGCGGGATCGACGTCCCACTTGGGCGCGCCGGCGCGATGAAGCTGCAGCACGTGCGCCTGGGACGCGGCACCAGCCAGCACATGCTCATCGCCGGCAAGACGGGCTCCGGGAAATCAACGTTTCTCCACGCCCTGATCACGAATACGGCCCTGCATTACAGCCCGGACGAGATTCGCTTTTACCTGATCGACTTCAAGAAGGGGGTCGAATTCAAGGACTACGCGTCGTTCCAGCTTCCGCACGCCGAAGTGATCGCCATCGAGAGTGATCGCGAATTCGGCGTCAGCGCGCTGCAGCGGCTGGACGACGTGCTCAAGGAGCGCGGCGACCTCTTCCGGCGGCATGGCGTGCAGGACCTGACCGGTTTCCGCGACGCCTGCCTCGACATGCCGCTGCCCCGCATTCTGCTGGTGATCGACGAATTCCAGGAGTTCTTCGTCGAGGACGACAAGCTGAGCCAGACGGCGGCGCTGCTCCTCGACCGGCTGGTGCGACAGGGGCGGGCATTCGGCATCCATGTCGTCCTGGGATCGCAGACCCTGGGGGGGGGACGTTTGTCCACAGGTTGGCGACTCAAGCACGCGAGAAAAACCAGAACCTCGAT